>JAMNZI010000139.1 GCA_023622385.1 Bacillota bacterium
TGTAAAAAAATACAGCAATTGTGGGAAAGATGTGGATGACCTCATTTCCATAGGAACCATTGGCCTTATAAAAGCCATATCCACTTTTGACTCGAACAAGAAGACCAGGCTTGCTACCTATGCGGCCCGTTGTATTGAAAATGAAATCCTTATGGCCATTCGTGCGGATAAAAAGATAAATGGAGAGGTGTCTCTCCAGGAACCTATAGGCATGGACAAAGAAGGGAATGAAATATCGCTTATGGATATACTGGGTACTGATCCGGATGCGGTGATAAACGAGGTTGAGTCGAAAATGCAGATTCGAAACCTTTACAAAAAGATGGCTACAGTGTTAAAAAAGAGGGAAAGAATGGTTTTAGAGATGAGGTACGGTTTACTCAACGGTAGACACAGGACGCAAAGGGAAATAGCTCAAATGCTTGGCATTTCAAGGTCGTACGTATCCAGGATTGAAAAAAGGGCCATATCAAAATTGAGCAAGGAATTTGGCGTAGGAGGCTGTCATTCAAGTTGACAGCCTTTTTGATTTTCTATTAATATTAAAGTTAAAGTACGATTCTGTCATCAAAAGTATAGCAATTAAATTATAATCTGAAGGGATTCAAATGTTTAAAAAGCTTAAACCTAATCAGATGGTAGAGAGTGTTTGCGATATAAAGCTTGATGAGCTGATGAAGCGGGGGATTTCCAATATAATCATAGATCTGGATAATACCTTGATCCCTTGGGGTGAAGAAAACATCATTCCCGAAGTTTATCAATGGATCAAAGCCGGTCAGGAGATGGGATTTAAGTTCTGCATCGTGTCTAACGGCAGCTTCAAAAGAATACGCCATTTTGCTTCAAAATTTGGGATGCTGGCTGCTTCCAAAAGAGGCAAGCCCCTGTCCCGGGCTTTTAAGAATGCTATGATGACGCTGGAGGGTAATAAACACAATACCGCAGTAATAGGCGATCAGATTTTTACCGATATCCTCGGGGGAAACATGCTCGATCTATATACCATTCTGGTTGAACCCATATCAAAAAAGGAATTCATAGGTACCAGGATTATGAGATTTTTTGAAAAAACTATTGCCAAAAGGAGGAGGCCATGAATATATCTCCCAATACAAAGCTGGTAGGGCTTATAGGCCATCCGGTAGAGCATTCGCTGTCACCCAAACTGCACAATAGCCTTTATAAAAAATACAATCTGGACTACGTGTATCTGGCCTTTGATATCGCTCCCGATGATGTTGGGAAAGCGTTAGAAGCGTTTAAAGTTCTTGGGTTTAAGGGATTCAATGTGACCATTCCCCATAAAGAAAGGGTCATGTGGTTTTTGGATTGGCTGGACACCGAGGCTGCAATTATCGGAGCGGTGAACACCGTTAAGGTAGAAAACGGAAAGCTCATAGGCTACAATACCGACGGGATGGGATTTGTGGATTCCCTAAAGCGCCGAGGGATAGCCCTTAAGGATACAGTTGCACTGGTGCTGGGGGCGGGTGGAGCGGCAAGGGCGATATGCGTATATCTTCTCAAAGAAGGAGTAAAAGAACTTTATATCTACAATCGAACCAGGGAAAGGGCAATTGAGCTTATCAAACACCTGGAGCGATTTTTTCCGGGCGTTTGTTTGAATTATCTTACAAAAGAAAATATCAAGGAGGTACAACCTGACCTGGTGGTCAATACCACGCCGGTGGGCATGTGGCCACATACCCAGCTTATGCCGGTAGAAGATTATGCCTTTTTACCCGGTATGATAGTAGTGGATATCATATACAATCCCATTGAAACCGCCTTTTTGAGAAAGGCCAGAGAAGCAGGGTGTATGGCCATAAACGGCCTTGATATGCTGGTGGGGCAAGCCATAAAGGCCATTGAGATTTGGACTAGTCTCAAGGTGGATTATGATGAAGCTATTAGTATATTGATAGAAGGGGATAAGTTTTTGTTGTAAAATGGAGTCCAATGGTATATAATGGTTGATAATGAAAGAGAATAGGACAAATTTACTAATTATAGGACTGATTTACTTATTATTTTTTACTTTAGGTGGGGCGCTTTATGGGGGCATACAGGAAGAGGCTGGGGGAACTGTTGGTTGAAAAAGGCATAATCACCAGGGAGCAGCTTAAAGAGGCGCTTGCCCTGCAAAAGTCTACCGGTAAAAAGCTGGGCGAAGTACTCATCTCTCAAAATTTGATATCTGAAGCCCAGATGGCTGAAGTGCTTCAGGAACAGCTGGGTATTCCCTTTGTGGATTTAAACAAAGTTACCCTTGAACCTAAACTGGCTGAGTACATCCCTTTCATGCTTGCCAAAAGGCATACCCTAATCCCCATAAAGGAGGAAAACGGCAAACTTTACATAGCTATGGAAGACCCGCTGAATTTTGCTGCTGTCGACGATGTAAAGCGCGTATCAAAAATGGATGTGGTACCGCTTATTTCGTTTGGAGAAGCTATAAAAAATGCCATTAACAGGCTTTACGGGATGGAGTATGCCGAAAAGGCAGTTCAGGATTATACAAGGGAAGCTAAGCTAGGGCAACTGCCTCAGGATGTGCAAAACGGCTCTTTTGATGAGGACGTCAGCAATGCTCCGGTAGTGAGGCTGGTCAATTCCATAATCCAACAGGCGGTTAACATGGGGGCCAGCGATATCCACATCGAGCCCATAGAGAATGAGTCGCGGGTGAGATTCCGGATCGATGGGATGCTGCAAAAGATATTTAACATACCCGTTTATATGCATTCTGCCCTGATCACCCGCATAAAGATCATGGGCAACATGGACATAGCCGAAAAGAGGCTCCCTCAGGACGGACGCGTGGGTATGAACATATCAGGAAAGGACATAGACCTTCGCATTTCTACCATACCTACCATCTACGGGGAAAAAGCTGTCCTAAGGATTTTGGATCAATCCAATTTTCTCCTGTCCAAAGAAAAGCTCGGGTTTACAGAAGAAAACTTGGAAAAATTCAATGAGCTGCTTAAAAATACCCATGGCATCATATTGGTGACGGGGCCTACAGGTAGTGGCAAGTCGACCACCCTCTATGCCATGCTCAATGAGCTCAACAGGGAATCGGTCAACGTCATAACCATAGAGGACCCGGTGGAGTACCGGATGGAGGGGATAAACCAGATTCAAGTCAACCCCAAAGCGGGACTAACCTTTGCCGCGGGACTTAGAGCTATTGTACGTCAAGACCCCGATATCATCATGGTGGGAGAGATTCGGGACAGCGAGACAGCCGAGATTGCTATACGTTCGGCAATCACAGGACATCTGGTATTGAGTACCTTACATACCAACGATGCTGTCAGCGCCATCTCCCGGTTAATAGATATGGGCATAGAGCCTTACCTCATATCTGCCTCCCTGGTGGGGGTGATATCCCAGAGGCTTTTGAGGAAGGTATGCAGTAACTGCCGCGTACCCTATGAGATTGAGCCCCATCATCTGGCTGTACCAGGATTTGAGGAATTGGCGGGTGTGACGCTGTACAGGGGAAAGGGGTGCAGCGCCTGCAATTATACCGGTTACAAAGGGCGTGTGCCTGTCCATGAAATCCTTGTGGTTTCAAGGCAGCATCGTCAGCTGATAGCACAAAAGGCCCCAATCGATGAAATAAAGGATTTGTCCATAAAGATGGGCATGAGCACTTTGAAGGAAGAGTGCATAAAGCTAATACGAAGAGGAGTGACCACCATTGATGAGGTGATACGCGTATCTTACAGTCAGGATGGGTGACGCTATTAGGCTCTCATAATACAACGCCCATGCCATTCATTCCAAGGGTTGCAGTGAAAGGGGCAGTTAGTTTATGGACATATATGAGATACTCAAGAAAGCCGTTGAGCTCAAATGCTCCGATGTACATATATCTGCCGGCATGCCACCGGTTGTGCGCAAGGATGGAAACTTGTTGCCGATATCGGGTGAACCTTTGTCTGCTGACCAGACCCATCAGTTTACAAGAGCGCTGCTAAATGATGAGCAGTGGGAAGCATTTCAGGATAAAGGGGAGATCGATTTTTCCCTGTCCATAGCAGGAGTTCACAGGTTTCGAGTAAACGCCTATAAGCAGAGGGGTAGCTGCAGCCTGGCTATAAGATTGGTGAATTTGAGGATTCCCGATTTTGAGGAGCTGGGATTGCCCCCGGTGGTGCAGGAATTTGCCAACAGGAAAAGCGGTTTGGTGTTGGTGACCGGGCCCACGGGCAGCGGCAAGTCAACCACTCTAGCGGCAATAGTCAATAAGATAAACATGGAAAGGGCTGCCCATATCATTACTTTAGAAGAGCCCATAGAATATCTGCATCGGCATCAGAAAAGCATAGTCAACCAGAGGGAAGTGGGAAGCGATACCAGAAGCTTTGCGGCGGG
>JAMNZI010000039.1 GCA_023622385.1 Bacillota bacterium
GTATTCAAGCCCTACCGGCTGGCATACGTCCTTCTTGGTAAAGGTCTTATATATGGGGCCGACGCCTATGTAATCGGCTCCACCGGCCACCGCTTTTTGGGCCTGCTCCGGCGAATGGGTGGATACCCCTATTATCATCCTTTCCCCCACCAGCTCCCTCACCTTTTCAACCGGCAGGTCATCCTGGCCTATGTGTACCCCGTCTGCTCCAACCATCATGGCCAGATCAACGTGGTCGTTGACTATAAAGGTGACGCCGGCTTTTTGGGTCATCTCGTGGATTTGGACGCATTCCCTGTATTTGTCGATGAGCTTTTTATCCTTTTCGCGGTACTGGATTATCTTTATCCCTGCGTCTATCATCTGGGCTACCACTTCTATGTTGGTCCTGCCTCTCGAGTATTCCTCCGCTGTGATGCAGTATATATCGGTGTCCAGTTTCTTCCTTTTTTCTAGGGCCCAGTCGGAGCTTATATATTCCTTTTCAAGGGTATAGCATTCAAACCTCAGCTTTTCGTACAACTTTGCGAGTTGGTATTTGCCCAGCAGCTTCAAGTTTTCCTCTATAACCCTTAAGGCTTCCTGGCACCTTTTAAAGTTGGCAGCGATTACCTCAAACAGTTTATTTCTGCCATCGACGTTAAGGCTGCCAGACACCGGTAGCCCAACATCGCCCAATGCGTCTCGCTCCAGAAGGCACTGAGGCATATACTCCATGATGTTCTTTCTTATTTCATGCCTCAACCTTTTTAGCTTTTCTGTCAAGCTGGCGTTATTGTAATAAAACCGGGCTATGTCCTCCAAAACCCTTATCCCTTCGGACGCCCTGTTTATGTTGGCGTCGATTATCCTGAAGAGCTCGTTCACGGATTTTTCCCTCCCAAGATAAACTCCAGCACCGTGTCTGCCTGTTTGGCAGCCGCTATGTTGACTCTGGGTGATAGGGGTGGAGTTTCTTTATCCACTTCTGAACGCATGTCCCCTACTATATACAGGGTGGAGTGGACCTTTTTTACCTTGATGTCATCGCTGTTGCCCCAGCCGCCCAGGCCCGAGACCGCCACCACCAGTTTACCGCTTGAGCCGTAATGTTCCACTATCATCTTTTTACATGAGGGGTTGTCAAAGGCCTCAATGATGATGTCGCAGTCATCGAATATTTCATGGATGTTCTCCTGCGTGATCTTTTCCTGTAGTGTTTCTATCTCCACGTCTGGGTTAATCCTCTGCAAATTTGATTTCAGCGCTTCCACCTTGGGCATCCCTACCTGGTCGTAAAAGTAAAACTGCCTGTTCAAGTTGGAAAGCTCCACCCTGTCGAAGTCCACTATCTTGAGCCTTTTTATCCCGCTTCTTACCAGGTTTAAAGCGCAGTTGGAGCCCAGGCCTCCTGCGCCGGCTATGCCCACCTTGATCCGCTGGAGCTTTTGAAGGTTTGCATGGCCAATATATTTCACCAGTGCTTCTTCAAATCGGTTCACGGCTGTACGACCATCCTTTCATGGCGTTCTTGCTTGTTTGTCTTTACAGGATTGCTGAACTTAAGGTCAATATCGGATAATATAGAGCTTAGCAAATTATCCTTTCCTCTGTCTCGTTAACGTTACAAGTTTTGCATATTAGATATGGAACTTTGTAAAGATAATGCTTGTTTTATATCGCCTGCCAGTCTTTGAAGACCGGTTGAAATCCCTTGCTGTACAGCATATCCCTTATCTGCGCCACGCTCCTGGTATCGGCTATGGCGAACTGGCTGTCGCCTCTATCCTCGATGGCATGGCCGCCCACTTGGGTGGAAGACCCCGCTGAAAGCTTGGTGACCCCTAGGCCTATCAGGTTATCCCTGAGCTGGGGCCTTTCCCTTGTGGAGATGGTGATGCCCGCTCGTGGCATGAACAACCTCATGGCCAGCATTATCTGGACCAGGCCCTCGTCGCTCACAGGGGATCTGGGCGTAAAGTTCCCGAAATGGGGCCTCAGTCGCGGTAGGGATACGCTTATCTCCACATCGGGGTACTTATCCTGCAGGTAACTGGCATGCAGCCCGGTAAAAAAAGCCTCCTTTTGCCAGTCATTCAGCCCCAGAAGTGCGCCTATGTTGACGCAGCGCATGGAGGCCATGCACGCCCTTTCGGGAGCGTCAAGCCTGTACCTGTAATTCCTCTTGGGTCCCTTAAGGTGCACTTCCATGTACACTTCCTCGTCGTATGTCTCCTGGTACAGGGTGAGGCCATCGACTCCTGCTTCTATGAGTTCGGCGTACTCCTCGGTATCCAGGGGATACACCTCTATCGAGATGGAGCTGAAGTAATCCTTTAAAACCTCCACGCAGCTCTTTATGTATGAGATCGGCGTATGCTTTCGGGATTCGCCGGTTAAAATGAGTATGTGTTTAAGCCCTGTGGAGGCTATGGCCTCGGCCTCCTTTCTCACCTCGTCCAGTGAAAGCTTTTTTCGGGCTATCTTATTTTTGCAGTTGAAGCCGCAGTAGGCACACTGGTTAACGCAATAATTGGAAAGGTAAAGGGGAGTATAGAGCAGGATCGCCCTCCCAAAGTTTTTGAGGGTAAGCTGCCTTGCTTTGATGGCCATGGGTTCCAGGTATTCCTTGGCCTTGTCGGATAACAGGGCCAAAAAGTCAAGGTCATTAAGCTTTTCCTTGCTGAGTATTTTCATTATTTGGCTGTCGGTTACGCTGTTTAAAAAGCCCTCAAAATCAAAGCCTTTGTATTTGAGATATACGTCGTAAAAGCTCATATGCCTGCACCTCGAATCCTATCTTAAAAATCCGGTTAGAGGCGAAGAAGCTTCGGCGTATTCCTTGACTACCCCCATGCCCGCCAGATAAGCCATTCTACCGGCTTTGACCGCCAGTGCAAACGCCTCTGCCATGGCGACCGGGTCGTCGGCGGTGGCTATGGCGGTGTTGACCAGCACTGCGGCGGCGCCCATCTCCATTGCTTCGGCGGCATGAGACGGTCTTCCCAGCCCGGCATCGACTATCACGGGAAGGTCGATCTCGTCGATCATGATCTTTATGAGTTCCCGGGCTTTCAGCCCCTTGTTTGTACCAATCGGAGCGCCGAGGGGCATGACCGCGGCAGCGCCTGCATCCAT
Source organism: Bacillota bacterium (assembly GCA_023622385.1). Taxonomy (GTDB): domain Bacteria; phylum Bacillota; class Clostridia; order Caldicoprobacterales; family Caldicoprobacteraceae; genus Caldicoprobacter. Next base: position 3,118 of record JAMNZI010000039.1, read on the forward strand.
CAGTCTCCGTGCGGCTATTAAATCAGGGCTCATATAGGGGAGGACGACAAAGCCTTCCTTTGCCAGTATTTCGGTGGCCTTTATGGTCTCATAGTTGTCGGGAAGGAGGTATTTGTTGTCGTTGATCACCTCGATCTTTATCCAGCTGCTGCCGCAGGCTGCTCTTGCTATCCTTGCTATGCGCACCGCTTCTTCGGCGTTTCTCGCCCCCGAGGTATTGGGCATTATTATGCACCCCTCGGGTATGTAGTTGAGCATGTTTTCCTCAGGATAATCCAGGTTTACCCTCCTCAATGCAACGGTAACCACCTGCGCTCCCGAGCGGTTTATCACCTCGGGGATGACCCTATGTGAGTGAAATTTTCCTGTGCCTATGAAAAGCCGGCTTGAGAGCTCCTGACCGGCTATGACCAGTTTGTCATCCATGGCGTATCAGCCTCCTCCAACAAATTTCAAGATTTCCAGGTTGTCGTTTTCTTTTAGCACTATGTTTGGCCATTCTTCGGATCTGACTATCCTGTAGTTGTGTTCAACCACGACCTTCTGAGGGTCAAGCCCTTTGTGCTTTAAAAAGTCGTACAGGGTAATTCCCTCGTTTACTGTGGTTTTTTGACCGTTTACCGTTATTTGCATTTTATTCCTCCTCTCTCAAAAATTGGCTATAATGTGTGACAAAACTAAATAGCTCCACCTTATGCCTTTGGAACCTTATGGCAATTATGTTTATATCTGGCCTATATTGTTTGCTGGCACTTACGCATACCTTGTCGGCAGCTCAAACATATTGGCTTGACGATTCTGCACCTAAAGCCACCTTGCTTATCAGGAGTTTTTATGGATACTCACTTGGGATTTTAAATGGCGCATGTTAACAGGGGGGAAAGGAGAGAGGGGCATTGAACCGAAAAAGCCTACCCCATAGGGTAGGCTTTTTGTCGTGGCGATATATCCACAACGCTTCCCTACGGTGGTACTAACCACATCAGGTTCAAAGGGTTAAGAGCAGCCTTCTCGGCATGCCCTTTCTCAGCCTTTCGGCACCCCTAGCGTTGGTATCCATCTATTCAGTTTTATACAATTATACACCGAATGCTGGGATATGTAAAGAACGTTTTTTGGTTTTGTCCGTGTCAAGATTTAGTGGTTCGTTGTAAAATTAAATGCAACACCCCAAAAAATTATAGAACCATAGTGAGAAATCCTGTATGATATAGATATCCAAAAATCACTAACCATACAGGGAGGTCTCACTATG
>JAMNZI010000117.1 GCA_023622385.1 Bacillota bacterium
AAAGACAAGTAAAGCTAACCAGCTCACCGCCAAATCATTATGCTTAATATGGGCAAACTCATGGGCCAAGATATGAAAAATCGCCTTTTCATTGGATTGGGAACCGATAGCAGGGTTGGCATCACCTCTATCCCGGGTATTATCCATATCTCCATCGCTACCGAACATTTCACTTAACAGGCCCTTGGGCAAAATAATAGTGCAGTTAACAACGCCAAACACGCATGGGGATGCAATTCCCTCCAACTCCACAAACTTTACGGAACGAGTAACTCCAGTTACCGCTCTGATCCAATCGACTGCCCTTGACAAGCTCGATGAAGAGATACCGGGCATCCTCCTGAGGTACAGGGAAAAAAGGGCATTCTTGGCAATCAAATGAGCCATAATTAAAATGGCTCCAATCGCCCAAAAGTAAGACAATATGAGCAGTATGCTTCGTGGAGATAACTTCATAGGTAAAATGTCAATCTCTGGTTCCTGCAAACGGTCAAGCGAAGCATTGGTTTGAACATCAGCAACCTGCACGGAGCCATCGGGAAGGGACTGTCGGCCATCAGCAGCAGCGCCAGAGGGAACAACATATGCAACATCTTTCCAGGCAGATATTTTGCTGCTGATGTCAAAGTCAGCATAATTCAATACGCTCATTGGACTCTCGGGAAGCACTGGAAAAACGAGCCTAATAAATACCAACGCCCAAAGCAGATAGCCTATTCGAACATTCATCTTGAATGCAAATACCTTTTTGATAAGTATAACAATAACCGCTACCACAGTAGCTTCAATACTCATGGTAAATATAACGGTAAAAACGTTGATAAGGGCTTAATATCTCAACATTAATCATTTGACTTCACCCTCTTTTCTTTTAGCAAACTTTCCAACTCCGCAATTTCTTCATCGGTGAGATCCGAATCCTTTATGAGAAAAGCCAGAACCATACCAACCCTATCCTTAACCATTTTGCTCAAAGACCTGCTTTTGTGTTTCAAAGCCTCCTCTTCGCTGATAGCGGGAAAATAGTAATAAATGCGGCTGTCATCTTTATCCTGCTGGTAACAAACCGCACCTTTTTCAACAAGCCTCCGCAAATATGTGCGGGTGGTTCCATCCGTCCAATCATTCTCCTTGGAAACCTCATCATGAACCTGTGCGGCTGAGAGGCCGGGATTCTTCCATAATACTTTCATCACCTGCCATTCGGCAGCAGAAATTTGAGGCATTTTTCTTTCCATACCACACCACACCTCATACAAATGTATTTCATATTAAAATAATACATCTGTATTAGGTTCGTGTCAATAAGTAATTGTAATAGTAATCGTAAAAATTGTTGCCATTATGATAAGTAAAAACTGGTGGTTTTTATCATAAGGTGCAAACCAGCAATTGCAGTCAAAAAAGTAGGGCAACGGAAAAATTTATCCGTCACCCTTTACGTATGGCAGTTGCGACCACTATAGCATGCCAACCCTTACCCGTATCTTAAAATATTCAACCATCAGCCGCATTTTGAATATCCGCAACTCCGGCATACCACGCATCCGCCATCGTGCTCCATGGTAGCCCCGCATTCGGGACACTTCTGGCCCTTACCTTTAAGCGGATCGTCTATCCCAGGGACATTCTCAGAAGCGTTGGCTGGTGGATTGGCCGATGAATCCTTATCGCTTAAAGGTATTCCTCCATTTTCCCTATAAGGGTTGGTGCAAACATCCTTTAGGGAACAGAGAGAGCAGTTGGCAAGGCAGCCGTGCTTATCAACCATGTCGGAACTGCCTATGTCCAGATCATCGGCCTCCAGATGGTTGTTTAGCCTTAGCTTTACCACCTTCTCTAGCACCCTGCCTATGGCATCGGGGCAGGACAGAACCTTAAGCCCTTTTTGCCGCAGGGTGGAATGACACCTTATACCTTTTAGCTGCTCTATGATGGTATCAACATCCATGCCGGAGCGCAGCGCTATGGAGATCAGGCGGCTGGTGGCCTCGGACTGAGAAGGACATCCTCCCGCCCTTCCCAAGTTGGTAAACACTTCGCATATGCCCTGATCGTCGTAATTGACGGTGATGTACAGGTTGCCGCAGCCAATCCTCACCTTTTCGGTAAAGCCCATGGTGACATCGGGTCTCGGCCTGGGAGTTATCCTGGGCTGCTTGCTTTCAGCCTGCTCTTTCATGCGGCTGTATATCTTTTCGGTAAGGGATCCGCTCTTTTCCTTCCTATCCTCTTTATCGATCACCTTGGATTTATCCCCTGTTAATACCGCTTTGTCCTCCGACGGCCTATCCCCCGCTTTTGTCTCCGCTTTGGGCTTCACGGTCAAAACCTGGCTTTCGCGGCTGCCGTCCCTGTAAATGGTCACACCCTTGCATCCCAGCTCATAAGCCAGCCAGTACACCTTTCTTACGTCTTCTACGGTGGCGCTGTTGGGGAAGTTTACCGTCTTGGACACGGCGTTGTCGGTGTACTCCTGGAAGGCTGCCTGCATGCGCACGTGATACTCGGGCGATACGTCGTGTGCGGTCACAAACACCCGCCTTACATCCTCGGGTATCTCCTCCATACCCTGTATGCTACCGTGGGCGGCTATCTTCCTCATCAGCTCGTCGGAATAAAACCCTCGCTTTATGGCCACCTCTTTAAAATAGGGGTGCACTTCCACCAGCTCATCGTTATCCATCACGTTGCGCACAAAGGATATGGCAAACAGCGGCTCTATTCCGCTGGTGGTACCGCATATAATGCTTATGGTGCCGGTTGGAGCTATGGTGGTAGTGGTGGCATTTCTGAGCTTCAAACCCTTGTGCCTCCAAGTGCTCTTGTCGTAATACGGGAAAACTCCCCTCACTTCGGCCAGATGCGCCGACATCTCCTTGGAGCGTTCCTGTATGAACTTCATGACCTGGCGGGCCAGCTCCACCGCCTCATCGGAGTTGTAGGGGATGCCCAGCTTAAACAGCATATCGGCAAATCCCATAACCCCAAGGCCAATCTTACGGCTGCCCTTGGTCATCTCTTCGATCTGAGGAAGCGGATACTTGTTGACATCTATGACGTTGTCCAGAAAATGCACCGCTAGGTCCACAACCCTGCCCAGCTTATCATAGTTTATGACGTATTCCCCGCCAACCTCCTCAACCATTCTGGAGAGGTTTATGGAGCCAAGATTGCAGCTCTCGTAGGGCAGGAGTGGCTGCTCGCCGCAATTGTGCACATATATCCCGTTGGCATCAAAAGCGTTGACTCCTGGGATTTGAACGTCAAACACATCTTTTTCACCTATCGGAATAACCTCAGTAACCGTTGCAACAAACCTCTCCCTGTTGAGTGCCCTCTTGTGTTCCTCAAGGCGCTGTCTTAGAAGCTCTTGCTTCTTTACATTGCTGAATCCTACCTTTTCGAAGAAAACTTGCATGTTATCCGAGGTGATGACCAGCTCATGCCCGGCCTTGATGCTGTATTCTTTCATTCCTCCTTTGCCATCCGGCATCTCTTTGATGCCCTCGGACTTGCGTTCCATATATATGGTCGAAGCTATCCCCAAGCGGAGCAGCATCCGCTGCACAATCCTCAAGCCTTCGGCGTCACTGTGCCACAGCCTGATGGACACTCCTTTTTCCTGATGGCCTGTTACTGTACCATCAGCATCAAAAAGCCCCCTTAAAAACCCGCGGTGAAATTCATAGTTTGTCCTTTCCAGGTCTTCAGTAATTCTCTTTTTCCCAGGTACAATCCCATAGGCGGCCGCCAAATCCCTAAGAGCTGCCATCTGAAGCCTGTGTTCCTTCCTTTCATCAATCACGCGCTTGAACCCTTTAAAGTCCTCCCTGTGCGGCAGGGTAAAGGCAGCTTTTTGTGCTGCATCCATGACGGATTGGGCTTCCTGGTCATCTCCCCATACGGAGATAACGCCACCTTCATCCTTCAACGTGCCATCCCCTATAAGAAGGCCCAGCAGATACCCTTCCTCAAAGGTCCCCCGGCCTTCCCATACAAGCCCGCGATTGTTGGATAAGAGTATTTGATCCCCCGGTTTCAACTCTCCGGCGGGTTTCCAGTCCTCCTCTATTCTATCGCGAGTCACTAAAGAAACAACCCTTATCTTGTGATCCGGCGTGACTTCTATGCTGTAACCTCTATCGGTGTGTATCTTTACAACCTGCTTTCTGCCAGTCTTAAAAAATCCCTGCTCAGTAGAGGGATAAAAACTTCCATTTAGTGCAAGGGATACCTGCCTGCCCAGTATATCAGCCACCTGTGCAGGGCCTTCTTCCGTGAGCACCCACGTATCCCCCGTCACGCACGGGTTGGTGCTCTCGATCTCGCCCAGCTCGATGAGCACGTTGTCCCTGTT
>JAMNZI010000158.1 GCA_023622385.1 Bacillota bacterium
AGGACAGGATGAGGTTGCGGTAGCAGGCTATACTCCAACGCCTTCATTTATAATGATGGTGGACGGGAAAGAAGTGGGGGTTGTAAAATCTGCAGCTAAGGGATTGGCAATATACGACGATGTGGTAGAGAAGCTTCTTCAAGTCTATGGCGACGGAGTATTCATAGATGCCAGCGTACGTTTTAAAGAAGCCAAATCGGGCAATGTGAAGATTAGCTCTGAAAATGAATTAGCTCAAGCCATAGAACAAGTCATAGTCGTCAAATCCAATGCTTATGCAGTGGTTATCAATGGCCAAAAGGTGTGCTACGTTGAGGATCCGAATGTTGCACAGCAGGCACTTGAAGAGATTAAGGATGCTTACGTGCATTCCATACAGCAGAGCGGGGATAGTCAGCTCCAGGAAGCTTTCTTTAAAGAAAGCATATCCTACCAGGAAGAGGTAGTACCATGTAGTCAAATTGTGGATAAAGACAAGGTTATCTCTATCCTCAAGCAGGGGGCTGAAGAGATTAAGGAGTATGAGGTAAAAGAAGGGGATACGCTGTGGTCAATTGCGAAGGCACACGGTATTCCGTTTTCTGTTTTAGAGCAGGCCAATGCAGGTATGGATATAGATCACCTACATCCCGGAGATAAGGTCAAGCTCACCGTTGAAAGGCAACTGGTTACGATGGTGACCAAGGAAAGGCAGAAAAAAGTCGAGGAAATTCCTTTTGAAACCGAGATACGCCTGGATAATACCCTGGAAAAGGGAAAAACAAAGGTATTGAAAGAAGGAGAAAATGGGCAAAAGGAAGTATATTTGCTGATTACAAAGGAAAACGGTAAAGAGGTAAAGCGTGAGGTGCTTGAGGAAAAGGTTATAAAGGAGCCCACTAAGAAGGTAATACTTAAAGGCACTAAGGTAATTTCCAAAAAGACTACTACCTTCATTGTGCCGGTATCGTCAGGTAGAGGGTCAGCCCGAGGCGGGGATGTAGTGGCGTTTGCCATGAAGTTCTTGGGCAAACCTTATGCATATGGTGCAGAGGGGCCCAATGCTTTTGACTGTTCAGGATTCACTTATTATGTCTACCGGCATTTTGGAATCTATCTTCCCAGAACGGCTTATGGGCAGCGTAGCGTGGGTGTACCGGTGTCCAAGCAGAATCTAGCTCCCGGAGATTTGGTGCTGTTTTCCGGACCTAATCATGTGGGAATTTACATAGGAGGAGGACAGTTTATACACGCGTCTTCTAGTTCTAAAAAAGCTATATGTATAAGCAACTTGAATTCTTCGACATATAGCAGGCGGTATGTAGGTGCCAGAAGAGTTTTGGATTAAAATTTCATTTTAAAAACGGCCGTATTGGCCGTTTTTTTATGGTGTGCCCGGGCATGGGCAATAACCTGGCAGTGAAAGTCCGCTTTATTGTCTGACATGGCTTTTGTTATTTCTTATGCTCTTTTGCTTACTGTTTTGTCGGTTTAAGTCACAGCAATCCAGCCTTTGACCATGGAAGGCCTCATTATTTTCTTTGGCTAGCTTTTCAAGAAATTTTCTAATCCATTTAAGCATATGACGTACCACCTTTCCATTATTATCGTATTGCATTGTATATGCAGGTCATGCCAAGAAAACAGTTAATACGGCGATATTGTCCACATCGGTTATTATATCAGGTGAATGTGAATATTTTATGAAAAAACATACCCGAAAACGCTAATCTCCCAGGGTTTGTAACATGTTTTTAACTTATAAGGCGAAGTGGTATAACAGGTTGTAATTGGTTGCAGAAAGGGCATTCCCGTCGTCGAAGGTATGCAGCGGATACGGACATTATCATGCTGAACTCAAACTATGGGAGCGGGTATGGGAATGTCCCGTATGTGGAAGCGTTCATGACAGAGATGAGAATGCAGCCAAGAATTTGAGGGGATGTGGTGCAGTTTTGATAAAATAAGTTTTTTCTGCAGCAAGTCTGGTCAATGAAACAGGAAGCAGCCACCTCTGCAGGTGGGTGGTAGTTTACCGGTAAAAAATGATAAAAAATATATAAGTTTTCAGATAATCGAAAGAAATTACAAATAATAAGCTATAAAATTAAATTTTTCGGGTTGACAGTTCTGGTGATATAAAATAATATAAAACACATAAAACATATTGGTTTAATTGGTTATACAGGGGTGCATAATATGAGAATTTCTACAAAAGGGAGATATGGCTTGCGTGCCATGGTGGACCTTGCAATACATTCAGGAGGAGATTACGTTCCTTTGAACAGCATAGCCGAAAGGCAGAATCTATCGGAAGGGTATTTAGAACAGGTGTTTGCCAGTCTTAGAAAAGCTGGATTAGTAAAAAGTGTGAAAGGACCTCAGGGGGGATATTGCCTTGCTGATAGTGCTTCAAATATAACTGTAGGAGACGTTTTGCGAGTCCTGGAGGGAGATTTGTCAGTAGTGGAAGGATTGGATGAGGGACGGGATATAGAAAATACTGTGGAATATTGTATTGCTAATGAGGTATGGAAAAAGCTTAATGAGAGTATCAGTGAGGTTCTAGACTCCATCACGTTGGAAGATCTGGTGACAGCATACAGAAAGCTTAATAATAATATGGGTTTAATGTACTATATATAAATATAAAATTTTACACTAAAACCAAGTAAATATATATGTTAAGTGTGTATATTGATATTATTTAGGCAAATAAATTATATGCCGAGCTTTAATCTGTTTCCTGTTGGCGAGTGATACAGCGTTTGGAAATTGAGGATACATGTGTGGAAAGATAAAAGAGGCATGAGAATCTGCACAATTATCTAAGGTATTTGAGAGGGGTGGCAAATTTTGTTTTTTCATTCATTATTGTACAAGAAAACCTAGTAATCAAATTGGAAAACTAGATTATAGTGGCGATAATGAGGAAAAGTAAAGGTAGGTTTTTCGGATTTATTTAAGGTTTCAAGTATAGCATTATAAGTATTTCCGGAGAATATCGCTATTAGATCAGGGGGTGTCTTATCATGGATGTTATTGAAAAACGCATAGTACAAGTCATTGATGAAAGAAGGCAGGACATTATTGAGTTTGCAGAGGACATATTTTCTCATCCTGAACTGGGTTTTAAGGAAAAGCGCACTGCAGAATTGATAGCTAACCGGTTTGAAAGTCTAGGCTTGTATACCAGAAAGCAATTGGCCCTCACTGGCGTTAAAGGCTACCTCAAAAGTCGGGACCAGAAAGATAAGGGAAGCGAGATAAACATCGCCGTTATTGGAGAAATGGATGCGGTAAGATCTCCATATCATCCAAAGGCGGACCCGGAAACGGGAGCTGCCCATAGCTGCGGGCACCATGCACAACTTGCTGCTATGTTTGGTGCTGCCATTGCATTAAGTAGTCCTGAAATAGCAGGCTTACTTGATGGAAATGTTACATTTTTTGCGGTTCCTGCTGAAGAATATGGAGAAATTGAATTTAAAATTTCTTTACGCAAAAAGGGCTTGATTGAATTTTTAGGGGGCAAAAGTGAATTGATTCGCCTGGGTGAATTTGATGATATAGATATAGCTCTGACTCACCATTTGCTTTTTGGAGAAACCGAGTTTCCAGTTGTCGTCGGTAGTGGTTCAACAAATGGATTTGTATCAAAACTGGTAAGGTACATAGGGAAAGAATCCCATGCGGCTGCCAGTCCCCATGAAGGTATAAATGCTTTAAATGCGGCTGTTCTGGGTTTGTCTGCCCTCAATTTCCAAAGGGAGACCTTTAAAGATTCTGATTGTGTCAGACTTCATCCGATTATAACAAAGGGTGGTGACCTGGTTAATGTAATCCCTGGTGAAACGGTAATTGAGGTTCTTGTTCGAGCTCGTACTTTGGAAGCGATTTTGGACGCAAACGCAAAGGCTACTAGAGCGTTCGAGGCTGGGGCGCATGCCGTTGGAGCTCAATTAGAAATTACTGATCTGCCGGGATATCTGCCAAGAATACCTGAAACAACAACCTCGCCTTTTTTAGATGCAGCCCAGCAGTTGGTTGGGATGGAAAAAGTTAAACAAAGAAGCCCTTTGGAACACGGAGCTTTTTCAAGTGATGTTGGAGATATCAGCCATCTATTGCCGGTATTTAGTTTTTCTACAGGTGGTACCGTTGGGGAGCCGCATTCAGCCAATTTTGCTGTTGTGGATCCCGAAGTAGCATATATATTGCCTGCAAAAATAATGGCCAGATTATCCCACAAAAAGTATCGGTTCTAAATAAAATTTCTTAAACCTATTGTCGAAAAACAACCAAACCGATGAACACAAATATAAAAATGAATGTAAAAAAGAAGGAGTTAA
>JAMNZI010000002.1 GCA_023622385.1 Bacillota bacterium
TATTTCAAGGCATATTAAGTGCTGGCCAGCACAAAATAATACTTGGAGGAGGGAATGATCATGAAAAAGGCTTTAGCCTTGATGCTTGCAACGGCCTGCTTCTTGATCCCTACCCAAGTATTGGCAGAAACAGATTCAGTCCAGGACAGCGCCATAACAGACTACGTCAACAGGATATGCAGCATTACCCATTGAAAGCCAGATGATGTACACCTGCTGGCCAGAGTAATAAATGGCGAGGCAAGAGGAGAACCATATACAGGTAAGGTAGCAGTAGCCGCCGTAATAATGAACCGGTTGAAATCCCCCCTTTTTCCTAATACCTTGAGAGAGGTTATAATGCAGCCTTACGCCTTTACGTGTGTCCAGGACGGACAGATTTATCTCACCCCCGATATAGACTGTTATAGAGCCGCCTTGGATGCCGCAATGGGGTATGATCCAACAGGAGGATGCTTGTTTTATTATAACCCCAAAACGGCCACATCCAGATGGATGAAAGAGCGCAAGGCTGTAAGCAGCATAGCAATAGGAAATCATGTATTCATGAAATGACCGAGCAATGCTCGGTCATTTCATGTTTAATGGCCATCTAAAAGCACAAGGCCATCCCCTCCTGGAGATGGCCTTAATATACCACCCACTTTCATGTACCTATGCACATGTTATATCCGCAACAATCTATATAACCCATCAAATGCCCAACACGGCATTTATCATAAAACTCAAGTCAAGGATACCAGCTGGGTTAACAGCTCCATAAAGAGTATAGGAAATAATGCCGCCAATACCAGGATAATGGAAACTATCACTCCGGTAATCCCTCTTCCAACCTCGCTCCTGAACAACCTGTACATGGGCCTCCCCCCTCTTATTTGGCTTGCTTATATTATACCCTGCATATATTTCAAAAATTTTACACAACCTTTATAAAACCTTTAATAACTGCCTAATAAAGTGTTAAACACCCCTTACTCATTGTCATCGCATCTCAATGCAGTTTCCTGTCCACCAAGCGCACCACTCAGCTTTGCCTCGAGATAATCTATAAACTGGCGGGCCGTACGCCCCGAACGGCCATTGTACCTCTTTTCCCAGCGCAATGCCTCTTCCCTCAAAGCATGGGCATCAAGCGAGATCCCACGCCTATCTGCCAGACGTTCCACCATCTCCAAGTAGGTCTTCTGATTGGGTGCGATGAAGGTCAAAGTTATGCCGAACCGATCCGACAGCGACAGCTTCTCCTGCATGGAATCGATGGGTGAGATTTCATCCTCCTGTCCCGAATACGCACCGCTCCTATCACGATGAAACTCCCTTACAAGGTGCCTGCGGTTGGAGGTGGCATATACCACCACGTTGGCAGGCCTGACCTTAAGCCCTCCTTCTAGCAGCGCCTTTATATGTTTATATTCCACTTCGTTTTCTTCAAAGGACAGGTCATCCACAAACAGTATGAATTTTTGCTTGCGCCCTTCCAGCTGTTCAAGTATCCGATAATAATCCCTTAGGCAGTCTTTTGGTACCTCCACAATCCTCAGGCCCCGTCCGGCATACCGGTGCACCAAAGCCTTCACCAACGACGATTTGCCTGTGCCCTTATCGCCGTAAAGCAACACGTTATTGGCCCTGTACCCTTTGAGCAACTGCTCGGTGTTCTCGATCAATCTTGCTTTTTGTTCCTCATAGCCCACCAGCTGGTCTAGCGTCACAGGGTCCACGCTGATAATTCCTTTAAGGCGTCCATGGCCATCGATGTGCTCCCACCTGAAGCCCTTGAATATGCCAAACATGCCCGAGCCGTTGTGGTAAAAATGATGCGCCAACTCCCGCACTCCCCAGTTTACCACTTGATGATACGGTACCGGCCGGTTTATACCTCCACATGGTGCCGATATACCGGTCGATAAGGCTTTTTCCTCTTTAGAGGCGCTGCATTCGCTCTCCGGGACAAATATATTAAGCCATCCCTCGATGCCGGTCTTGTACCTGGCCAGGATTAAAAGCTCCTTCCAGTCCACCATGGCTATCTCCCTCAAATGCCCCAACTCAAACTCCATGCTGGCTTTAAGCCACTCCGGAACCCCTTCAAAGCCCCCGTGTTCGGCAAAGCGGCTAAAAGCCGTCTCATGGGCCAATATGTTATATCCCCAGTAGGCCTTCCACAGCGCACTTCCTGCAACATCTTCCTGTTCCCGCGCAGCATCCTCATGGTTACCCCCACCCCATACCTCCTCACGGCAGCCTACATTCTCCGCTTTATCCCCATACTTCAATGCCGCACAACTGTATATATCATTTACCCGTGCCTGCTTTTTACTTCCATCATGAAGCCAAAAGCCATCATCATTGGATAATGACCCTTTTTTCTCGGGTGAAAAGCCGCTTATCCGTGGTTCATTGCTACACAATGAAATGCTGCCATCGTATTGAAGGAGGTTGGTTTCCACCAAAGCGCTTATCATATAATGTACAAAGCGGTTATAGTCATCCCATAGCCGCATAACACTAACGTTATCGCTCACAAGGCCGCACACAAAGTCTTCAAACGCCTGGACGACCGGTTGATGTCGTAGCTGCCTGTACAAAACCAGGCCCTTCAATGCGGCATCAATTCTTCTTACCTTTTCCTCAATGCGACTCATTGAAACATTTTCAATGCACATCTTAAGCTCCCCCCATAACCCTACGCCTTATTGCTTCAACCTCGTAATATACCCTCTCCAAGTCTATAGTGGTAAGCTGTCGTCTTCTCATCAATACCTTTCCGTTTACAATAACGGTGTCTACGTCAGCGTCGCGCCCGCTGTATACCAGGTGGGTAACCGGGTCAGCAGCGGGATGATAATGTGGGACATCGCATTTGACCAGCATTACATCCGCCTTCTTACCAGGCTCCAGTGAACCTATCTCCTGGCTCCACCCTATAGCCTTTGCCCCATCAATAGTGGCCATCTTAAGGGCTTGTTTTGCCGGAATAACGGTTGGGTCCTCGTTTATGCCTTTGCCCAGCAACGCGGCAAAGGTCATCTCCCTCATAACGCTCAGGCTGTTGTTGCTGGCCGCGCTGTCGGTCCCCAACCCAACGTTTATCCCTTTTTCAAGAAGCAGGGAGACCTGCGCGATGCCGCTGCCTAGCTTTAAATTGCTAATGGGGCAATGCGCCACCTGCACATCATGTTCCTTTAATATGTCCATATCATGGGGCGTGAGGTGCACGCAATGTGCAGCCAAAACCGGCAGATTGAAAAAACCCATGCTCTCCAAGTATTCAACCGGAGTTTTACCGTACTTCTTCAACGCCTCATCCACTTCAGTACGGGTTTCGGCCAAATGGATGTGAAGCCCCACCCCCAATTGTTCCGCCAGATCCATACAGCGCTTTAAGTAATTGCCATCACAGGTATAGATGGCATGTGGTCCCACCATAACCCTTATGCGCCCTTCGGCTCCACCGTGCCATTCCTCCCATAGCTGTCGGTTTTCGATGAGGCGTTGTTCCGACCTGGCATCCAGCCCCTGTAAACCCCTTGCCAAAACCGCTCGAAGGCCCGAATGCTCCACCGCTCTTGCGGTCTGATCCATGAACATGTACATGTCGGCAAAAGCGGTAACCCCGCTCATGACCATCTCAGCAATGGATAGCATGGACAGCCAATAAGCATCCTCAGGCTGTAGCCTGTCCTCGAGGGGCCATATCTTTTGCGCCAGCCAATCCATGAGAGGAATATCGTTGGCATATCCCCGGAATAGCGACATGGCAGAATGGGTATGGGCATTGACAAAGCCGGGTAAAGCCAGCATGCCACAGCCATCAATCACCTCATCGGGCACGAAGCCCTCAGGGAGGCCCTCTGCATCCCCCACATATACAACGGTATCGCCTTGTACGGCAATGCAGCCGTTAGGATACCGATTGTCCTCATCATCCATGGTAATCACATAGACGTTTTTTATGAGAATCTTCATAGCACACCGGCGCAGCATATCCTATACCTGTTCAGGATATACAATGCGTCCATTACCTCCTCCCGTACATTTATATGCTTATCTTAAACCACATGGGTTTACCTTCGGCTCCACGCACTAAACCTATTATATCCCTTAAGAACGCTCATTGTAGCAAAACATCTTCATGTAAATTCAATAAGACATAAGGTAGCATTCCCGCTCAATTCAATAAGATGAAAGATAGCGTTCCTGCTCAGGGCTCAAGCAATCGATATCGATACCCATAGCATGGAGCTTCATCCGTGCCACCCTGTAATCGATAGACCGCGGAACGCTATATACCCTCGGCTCAAGCTTGTCCCCGTTTTCAATCAAGTACTGCACCGAAAGGGCCTGCAAGGCAAAGCTCATATCCATGATCTCGGCAGGGTGCCCATCGCCCGAAGCCAGGTTCACAAGTCTCCCTTCGGCCAGGAGATTCAGCACGCGCCCATCCTTCATCACATAGCCTTCGACATTGGAGCGCATCTGGCGCTTCTCCACGGCCAAAGCCTCCAGGTCGGGCTTGCATATCTCAACATCGAAATGTCCCGCATTGGCCAGCAGCACTCCATCTTTCATTCTTTCAAAATGCTCCCGCCTTATGACCTTAGTGCAACCGGTGGTGGTTATGAATATATCGCCAATCTCGGCAGCCTCAAGCATGGTCATCACCCTAAAGCCATCCATGGCAGCTTCCAAAGCCTTTATAGGGTCCACCTCGGTTATGATCACGTTTGCCCCAAGACCCCTGGCCTTCATGGCCACACCCTTGCCGCACCAACCATACCCTGCCACCACCACGTTCTTGCCGGCGATGATGAGGTTTGTAGTACGCATGATGCCATCCCATACCGATTGCCCCGTACCATACCGGTTGTCAAAGAGGTACTTGCAGTAGGCATCGTTTACAGCGATCATAGGGAACTTAAGCTTTCCTTCCCTTTCCCTGGCCCGCAACCTGAGGACCCCGGTAGTTGTCTCCTCGCAACCGCCTATTATCCTGTCACACAGTTCCTGGCGTGAGGAATGCAGCATGGACACCAGGTCCCCTCCATCGTCAATGATGATATCGGGCCCTATGTCCAAAACCCTGCTTAAATGCTCTGTATACTCTTGTTGGGTGGCACCGTGCCATGCATGAACTGTAAGGCCGTTCTTTACCAGCGCCGCCGCTACGGCATCCTGCGTAGATAACGGATTACTTCCCGTGACGGCAACCTGTGCACCTCCAGCTGCCAAAACCAGGCACAGGTAAGCCGTCTTGGCCTCTAAATGTATCGATACGGCAATTCTCTTCCCCTTAAACGGTTTTGTTGCCTCAAATTCCTTCTCCAGCTGATTAAGCAAAGGCATGTAACGCAAGACCCAATCAATTCGCCTCTGGCCTTCATCTGCCAGAGTTATATCCCTGATAGTGCTGTTCATGAAAATGCCTCCCCCTATTGATTTTGTGAAGTACATTATAACGGTATTTTAGCACATTGTCACAAAAATGTATCGTCAAATTCTAAACATATGACAATCCTTCCCCCTTTTCTCGGTTTTAGTAGTATGTTATAATTGATGTAGAATCCCGATTGCCGCTGTATCATATCTAGAAAGCATATTGGCATATATATTATACCGTATTCCTTAGCGTTTTACTTCAACGGGAGTAAAAACGTATAAGGAGGAGTGGGTATGAGCGTCCAGTATGTCAGGGAGTTTAATGCGGATTTAGGGGAACTTTCATTACTTGCAGGCGGCAAACACTGGAAAAGGTTTCATGCCAGCAAAATAATTAAATTTCAACGCACCAGCGGCACTAAGAAAGTGCTATTCTTCTCCAAGCCCGTTGAAAGGTTAGAAGTCCACGTTCAGGGCGAAGACGCTCCTTACATTATCGAAAAAGGCGTAGTAAAGGATGATTTCCAATGGATCGTTGACGTGCTTAAGAGGTTTGCAGAAAAGAATAAGGTGCCTTTCTATGAATAAAGTCCAGGTATTTAACCTGGACTTTTTATCTTCCCGTATATATCTTTATGTTTCATGCTTGGTATAACCACTGGATGAACCATCATTCATACGGAAAATGGACTTAATGACTTTATATAGCATTCTGTGCCACAATAGCAGTCCCATAATCACCATGGAAATTATAAGCTCTACAAGCAGGAAAGAACCGTTATAGATTATAGAATACACCCATGGACTTTGCCCTGCCGGAGCATAACTGGCAAACACCACTACCCCAGATATGACGTGGCATATGAATCTCCCCAGCACTCCCACAAATACGCCGGCCATTATGCCCACTTTTCCTTTATGCCTGAACACCCCTGCTAAACCTAGGCAGCCAAATGCTACAACATAATCAAACAGTATGGATACTATATGGAAGCTGTATTTTTCTCCCAAGATGAATTGCAAAACCCCATAAACCATGCCGGCCAATATTCCTTGGGAAGTGCCCCACCTTATGGCAAGGATGAAAATCGGTACCATCGAACCTGCAGTGACGGAACCGCCCTGGGGCATCTCAAATAGTTTAACATAGCTCAGCACTTGCGCCAGGGCTATCATCACCCCGGCTTCCACCAGCATCCTGGTGTTTGTGTTTTTCATCTTATCCTCTCCTCCCTTTTTCCGGGGAGAAAAAAAGACTACATGCCAACATAAGGGCACGTAGTCCCCTTCCACAATTGGCTCCCTACGCTGGCATTACCCAGATCAGGTTCATCGGGTCGGAGTCATACAACTCCCTCTCAGCCGAATTGCTTCAGCTCCCCGTTTGATATTTAATTTTAATGCTTACTTGTGATAATAGCACTTCATAACAGCGGTTGTCAATATCTTTGGGTTCTAAACTATACAAAACTACACAAGTTTAAACGGCTTGGGTATTTCCTGCCACTACATACGACGCCACTTGATCCTTGTTTACCATATAACTGCGGATGTATTCAAGGTCGTAGTCTCATCCTTCGATTCGCTAAACGCTGATGTGCAGTATCCACACCGCCAATGAAAAATATATGGTCAGCGAAATGGCATCGGCAATGGTAGTAATCAGCGGGCTGGCCATAATAGCAGGGTCGAGACCAACTCTTTTGGCAATCATGGGCAACGTGCCACCAATAATTTTAGCGATTATAACCGTAAATATTAAAGTGAGGGATATGATGACTGCTATGCCAAAACCATAGCCTTCAATAAAGTACACCCTAATGAAGTTAACTAAAGCCAGTGCCACGCCAACCAATATCCCCACCCGGGCTTCCTTGAATATGACTTTCAATATATCGCTAAATTTCAACTCTCCCAATACGAGGCTTCGTATCACCGTCACCGAGGCCTGCGAACCGGCATTACCGGCAGTGTCCATGAGCATGGGTATAAAAGCAGCCAACGCTACCACCGCTTCCAAAGCCGCTTCATATTTCCGTATTATATACCCGCTAACGGTGGCAGAAATCATCAATATTAGCAGCCACAACAGCCTTTTCCTGGCGATCATAAAAGGAGTGGCATCCAGGTACTCCTCTTCGGTGGGCTGAATGGCAGCCATACGCTGAATATCTTCGGTTGTTTCTTCCTCAATGACATCGACGATATCATCTATGGTTATTATACCGACAAGCCTTTTCTCCTGATCCACCACCGGTACGGCCAAAAAGTCGTATTTTTTGAACACATCAGCGACTTCTTCCTGGTCATCATAGGTATCAACATATATGACGTCCTTCTTCATTATATCCTCAACCTTGGTATCGGGAGAGGCCAAAACCAGGTCCTTCAAAGAGACTATGCCTTCCAGCTTGCGCCATGCATCGGTCACATAACAGGTATAGACTATTTCTCTGTCACGGCCAACCCTACGAATCTTGTCAAGGGCTTGGGCTACCGTCATCTCCTTTTTGAGGTCAACAAATTCAATGGTCATCAGGCTGCCGGCCGAATACTCGGGATACTGCAAAAACTGGTTGATCAGCTTGCGCTCAGCCTCAGAGGTGTTTCTCAATATCCTCTTGACCACATTGGCGGGCATCTCTTCCAGAAAGTCAATCTTATCGTCAAAGAACAGGTCGTTTACAATCTCATTGAGCTCGTTTTCGTCTATCATCATGGATATTTCGCCTTGACGTTCAGAAGAGAGATACGAAAAGACGTCGGCCGCTATTTCCTTGGGCAACAGCCTAAATAGAATAATAGCATTTTTGGTATCCAGCTCATCGATAATCTCGGCTATGTCCTGTATCTGCATATACTTTATCTTTTCTTTCAGCTCGGCGTATCTCTTTTCGTTAAGCAGCTGTTTGATGTCATCGATAGCCATACCATTACCTCCTTTACGCTATATGATTTTGAAAGCACAATGAAATTGCAAGAACCATTTCAATCAAAATACTGCAGTTTCTCTACCCCATCTACTGCCTCGTGTTTTCCATTCACAAGTAGGCTTCATAGACTTATTATTCCTATTACTCTCAAAACCATATAGCTTTATTAGGTAATGTATGGCTCAAACGGGTGTAAAAACTTTTAATCCCAAAATATGTCTAAATTTTTATTAAATGGAAAACAGAGGCAGCAGAAGGCACCACCCCCTCTACCTGTTTATTGATGCTTTTAGATAAGTTACTAGGGCCAGCGTCCATTCTACCACCTCCGCACCAGTTCAATATTTGTAACTCCACTCGAATAGAATAGCACAGGCCTGTCAAAAATTCAAACAAATTTTTAAAATATCAGAAAAGAGCGGGCCTATTATATATAATATAAACCCGCTCCCTTAACCGCCCATCACGTATAAAAAACAAAATCTTTGTCAATTAAAAAGTCAGCGCCATAATACCATGAGAAGATTTTGTACAAAAACAGTTCAATCTCATAAAGCAAAGTTTATTGGTTTATTAGCAACAATCGCAGCAGCATGCTATGTATTTTTTTACCAGTTCATCGATTTCTCGCTCGTCATTGGAAGGCGCCTTTACATCGCCGATGAGCTCCCACTCCTCCACATGGGACAGCGTATCTCCTGGCTCGACAAGGGTCATAGGCGAAAGCGTCTCCATCTCAAGCATGAAATCGGTGGTATAGGTCTCATACGAAACGCCAAAGTCAGGGTACTTCTTACCCATCTGATGCACAAACCGCTTGATAAACAGATTGTTGTGATTGAAATATGCTGCCCATCCGTATTCATTGTTTATACCAAACTTGAATGGCTGTTTGGTGTTGGGATCCTGCTGCAACACTATATACTTGTCGCCCCAGTACACCCTGTGATCGTTCATTTTTGAATATGGCCACAGCGCAAGCACGCGATTGCCCAGAAGGCCGGTATCCCTCTGAGTTTGGGGTACAACCTCCTTGCCACCGGGCGCCATGACGGTCAGGGCCCATACGGCAAACTCCACAGGCCATGCATTTCTATTTGTCAGGCGATGTACTATCCGTACCCTGTCGCAACAGGACGCCAGGGTAATCTCCATCTCCTTCTCGATTTGCACCCATGGCTCCACCTTCTGCCTGACCCTTACGCCGTTTTCAATCTCTTGCCACTCCACAGGCTGATCATCGGGCACATAGGTACGGGGGTTGTTCTCGGGGCTGTGCCACAGCCTGTGTCCACCCTTTATCTTCCATATCCCTCCTACGGGCTCAAGAACCGGCTGGCAAGCCTGCGGTGCTTCACACAGCTCGTTCTCCCTACCTACAAAGCCAAACCTTATGATCCTAGGCCCCACATCCACAGTAACCAACAGATCAACCGTTCCATTGGAAATCTCAACGCATCTGCCAAATTCTCCGTAACTCACCTCTTTAACTGTGACGGGCATGGCCGACCCACTCTCCTTTCTAAGCTTAGTATTTGCTTTCGAAAAACCACATATATGGATTTGTACAGCGATATAAAATTCTCCACAGACAGCTGAAATTCCTGCTACAGCTAACATTTAAATTTGATTTTGGTGCCTCAATATATTAACCATAGCACATTATATCTTTCTTTATATATAACATTATATTCCCAATTATATCGTCCTATATCGCCTTATACATTCCATCACACATGGCTTATCCATATATCTTTTCTTTGGGTAAGTATTTGTTAAGCTGCCGGTAAAAAAAGTCTCTGAGCTCCTTTTCATCCTCATAGGTCACAACCCCTCCCTCATGGCATACCATGGGGAAAGCAAACACATCTGTATCGCTCCTCAACTTGCTGATCCTTTTAAATTGCTCCTTGCTCATGCGAAAAACCCCAATGTTAGCATCCAAAACCCTTCCCGCTGGGATTACGCTGAAAACCTCATCCAAAAACTCGCGATATACCTGCTCCCAGTTGTATACCTTGAGCAATGGTTCAAAGCACAGCCTCACTTGCCATCCGTCCTGCAGGGCAGACATTATGGCCTTCAATCTGGCTTTTAGAGGAGGGGCTAGCCTCTCGCATCGCCGGGCCACTTCGCTGGGTGACAGCGACCACGCCAGTATTACCTGTTCTACCGGTTTTAGGTGAGCAATAGCGCCATAGTTGGCGCTTTTGCTTCTCAGCTCGATGCGCAGGCCCTGCCTGGTACCCGCAAACTCTATCCAGCGTGAGGCATACGGAACAATTCCTTCCAGAGCCAGCAGGTCGGTGTCATAGGATGGGCAAAGGTACAAAGGCCCGCTCTCAAGCTGTCTATCCACAGCCTTGAAAAACTCCTCTATGTTGACGAAAATTACAATATTAGCTGAAGTATAGAGTCCCTGTAAATAGCAGTAATCGCAGTCATAGATACAGTTCAAAACGGGCGATGTATAGTAAAAGTTTTGGCTCCCAAAATCCTCACACACCTCAGGTCCAGGATACAGGAAGGGCTCCGGCTTTACAGCTAGGATGAGCTTTGTAGAGGCTTTTTGCCGCCGGAAGTCCTGACGGGGCCTGTTGAAGACATCCTTATAATGCCGTATCATCACCCTTGTAGAACCAGGGAAACGGCTCAAGACCTGCTGCGCCACAGGATAAATTGCAGCTCGTTCCTCTATATATATGTGGGAAAATTTACTCATAAAGGAGCAACCTCCTGATCCTCTCAAGCACCTTCTTCCCCTCAGCCTTGACCTTGACGTCGGTTTGAATAAATTCTGAAAGGTCAGGCAGCGGCCTGCCGGTCCTGAGCTTATACCTCCTGGCCATGTCCATCAACTGATGGCCTTGCGTCACGGTAAGGCGCAGGCTCTCTTTTGCTGCTTCCAACTGTCGGCGCTCATCCTGGGTTAGCACATCGCCTTCTGCTCTGCACAACCCTTCAACCTGTTTTATAAACCCCTCTACCGCATCCAAAGTATCCGATATACATTGAGCAACCCGCTGCCTATCAAAATCCACTACATCCAGGTAATCCCCCACCACCTTTATGACATATATCTGATGAGGAGCCAAAAAACGGGATGCAGCTTGGAAAAAACCCGATGCCTCCATGTCCACCAAATCAGCCTGCAGCTCCACCCGCCCGCTTAAAACGTCCTCCCGCCTTACCACATTGTTATGCGTCTCAACGCTTCCCTCTTTAAAAGGATGTTCTATTAGGATGTCAGGAAAATACTGCTTGCCGGTCTCATGGTCCATGACCTTGTGAATCAGCACGGGAGTCCCGATTGGATGTCGCTGATGAAAGGCGCCACATACCCCTATATTGATGATGGCCAGGCCTTCCTCTTCTTCAGCTTGGCCAGGCTTTAAGTTTTGAGCGAGCAAGTAGGTGGTGGCTATGGCCGAAGCCATCTTGCCCACGCCGCTCACTATAAGGGACATGCCATCGCCTCGGTAAAGTGGGAAATACCTGCAACCGTCCCGCTTTAAATGATATTTTTCAACAAAGGGGCTGGACTCGCATGGCAAAGCCGTTACGATATATATCATACAGCATTCTCCTTCAATTTAAAAAGGTGAAGCTCACTCCAGGACCTTCCCATATATACCCCCGCCCCCATGGGCTATGGCCAGACGCCCCTCACGCCCTTTTACTATCAGGTCCACAATGGATTGTGGAACCACCTTGGCTAAATCCTCCGGTACAACCCTATGCAGTATGTTCATTTCGGTACCAAAGGCCTGGATGAGTTTATCTATGGTCCTTGGCCCCACTCCCGGCAAAAAGTTAAGGGGCACCTGATAATGATAAGGTGGACGTCTAGCTGTCGAGGCTTTTTCATCGGGCCGCCCATTCACATCAGCCGGGCTGTCATGGCGATCCTTGATAACCTCTATTCGGTCTCTGACTCCCACCACCACCCTGTGCCTCGGGTCATTGGGGCACTGAAGCACCGGCGGTGGCAGCTCAGTAATCTCGTTGCACTGCAGGCAAAAGGTCCTGTGGTACTTCCCCAGCTTGGGATCAAGGCCGTAATTGGCTACAATTTCCCTACCGTTTTGGCACTTTAAGGCTTTGAGCACCTCGCCATAATTCAAAGCGGCAAGCCTCATCACGTTGTATTCCCTGCCAATTCTAAGTAGCGAATGGGCATCCGAGTTGCTGGTAAAGGCCTTGCCGTCCAGCTCGGAAAGCAAGCTGGCCATGTAGGTATCAGCGCTCAAGCCCAGCTCTACCGCGGGAATTTTGGCAAAGGAGCTCTCGCCAAAAACGGTGTGCAGGCTATGGGTGCAGTTGCCATAAAAGCTCTTGTATGGCGTAAAGGCGTGAGCCGGCATATAAAACCCGCCCAGGGAATCGGCTATATCGAAAAGCTGCTGTCCCGAAAGCCTGCTCATGGTGGAATTCTCCGCTAGATTGGGCATATGGCCCTCCATTATGCGGGAGAACTCCTTGACTTGCCACAGGTAAGGAAAAAACACTAAGGAATGAGCATGGCAGCCCCCTTTCTCCCTGGTCTCAATCTCGGAGCCCAGAAGTATGACCAGGTCATCCCGATATATCATGCCTCCTTCGGGCAGCTCTTCCAGCTCGCCTCTCTTTAACAAGTCCTCTATATCCTTTATAATCCACGGGGAGACGCAATCCACCACCCCTATGACGTTTATGCCCTTGCGGAAGCGCGCCTCATAGGCAATATTTGCAAAGGTCAGCTCTTTAGAAGTGCCGCGCTTGACTGTTTTTCCGTCCGAAGACCTTCCGATATGCACATGCAAATCCACAAAGTACTCCTTCATATCATTGCTACCCCTCTTAGCACGAAGATACTTCCTCAATTATTTTTATCGTATAAAGCCATTTAATACTCATGTAGCTCTATTTAAAAATCTTCACTGAATCCCTTTGAAAGTCACTCTTCTGCACCCAATACTGCCCTTACAGGCGCTCCATCAGCCCCTGCAATCTTCATAGGCAGGCATATCAAATAGTACATTCCCGGCTGCACGCCCGACAGGTCAATTCCTTCCAGGGCTACTGTGTCATTGCGCCCTAAAAATACGGTATGTACATCCTTGGTGTCGCCGTAGGCGCCTATAGAGAAATAGTCTATGCCAAGCAGCCTTACGCCCTGCTCAAGCAGCCACTCACCTGCCTCTGCCGACAGCCCCACGTAATCCTTATGAAACTCCTTATCCTTTATTAACCGCGAGTTGGTGGTCTTGATGAGCAATCTTTTAACTCCCGGCACCACAAGCTTTTTAAGTGCTTCAAGGTCAACATGAACGCCGTTGGAGGGAACCTCCACCACCTGACAAGGGCCAATGAGCAGGTTCAAATCCAGCTCATCAACCTTTTTGCCATCGGGTATGAAATGATAAGGCGCATCCAGATGAGTGCCGAAATGGGAACTGCATTCAATGGCGGATACATTGGCATTGGAGCCTTTGCTTATCTCGCGAGTTACACGGCGGGTAAACGGAGTATCTCCCGGCCAAGGCGCACGCCCTTCTTCCATAGGGAGGGTTATGTCAATCCACTTCATAAAAATCACCCCTTCTTTTTCTTTATTTTATATATACCCCATTCAGGGTAATGTCAAGCCACACACAGCATGTTTGGCACCTCACATGCCTTCATCAAAGCTCTTGCCTTCTTTTAAGATGCCTTACCCTCTTAAACCAAGGCCGTTATCAGTTGAAAAAGCAACGGAATAACACCATCAATCTTCTTCCAGCATCTTCACCCCAAACAAATTGAGGGGGACTATAAGCCCCCCTCGCATCCTTAAAATCCTTACTTCTTCACAACGGTAAAGGTTACCCTTTCATCGTTTATGTTCCATTCCATGGTGTACCCTTCTGCGTTCCCCTCTAGTATCTCCTGCGCCAGGACTTCCTCGGCTATTGCTTCCTTGTTCCGCTCAATTATTCCTGCAATCCTGTCATTGTCGCGATAATACAGCGCAATCCTATCGGTCACCTCGAAACCGGCTTCCTTCCTCATGTTCTGTACCTTGCTGACGATCTCCCGTACAAAGCCTTCTTCGATCAGCTCGGGCGTAAGGTTGGTATCAAGAGCCACAGTTATATTGTAGTCGCTCTCCACCACGAAGCCTTCCATATGGCCGGTCTCTACAAGGACGTCATCCCTGGTAAGCTCTACCGTGGTGCCATCTACTGTCAGAACCAGGGGCCTCCCGTTTTCAAAATCCTGCAACGCCTTCTTGCCATCCACCGCCTTTAGGGCTTCGGAGATCTTGGGCACGAGCTTACCGTACTTGGGTCCCACGCTCTTAAGCTGCGGCTTCATGGTCACAACGGTAAACCTGTCGATGTCGTCGGTGAGTACCACTTCTTTGACGTTAAGCTCATCCTTAGCCAGCTCGATAAAGCTGTCAGGCAGGCTGCTATCCAGCTTTACATACAGCGTTTTTAGCGGCTGGCGTATCTTCACGTTGGCTGCGTTGCGGCATGCGCGCCCCAAGCTAACCAATTTAAGCACCACGTCCATGTTCCTTTCCAGCTCCTTATCGATCCATTGGGGATCAGACTCCGGATAATCGCACAGGTGCACGCTCTCGGGAGCATCGCTCCGCACGCTCCTCACCAGGTTGCAGTATATTTCTTCGGTAATGAAGGGGACAAAAGGCGCCGCTAGTTTAGCCAGTTCTACCAACACGGTGTACAAAGTCATGTACGCGTTTATCTTGTCCTGCGGCATACCCTTCTGCCAGAAGCGTTCGCGGCTCCTCCTGACGTACCAGTTGCTTAAGTCATCCACAAAATCCTGTATGGCCCTTGCAGCCTCGGTGATGCGGTAGTTGTTCAAGTTACCATCCACCGTGGCTATAAGCGAATGCAGCCTGGACAGTATCCACCTGTCCATCACCGACAGTTTATCGTATTCCAAAGCATACTTGGTGGGATCAAACTGGTCGATGTTGGCATACAGCACGAAGAATGCATAGGTGTTCCACAGGGTACCCATGAACTTCCTCTGGGCCTCGCTCACAGCTTCGGCTGAAAAGCGGCTGGGCAGCCACGGCGCGCTGTTTATATAGAAGTACCATCGCACCGCATCTGCTCCCTGGCCATCAAGCACCTCCCATGGATCCACCACGTTGCCCTTATGCTTGCTCATCTTCTGTCCATCCTTGTCCAGAACTAGCCCCAACACTATGACGTTCTTATAGGACGGCTGGTCAAACAGCAACGTGGAAATTGCCAACAAGGTATAGAACCATCCGCGGGTCTGGTCAATGGCCTCGCTTATGAAGTCGGCTGGGAAGTGCTTGTGGAACTTATCCTGGTTTTCAAAGGGATAATGCCACTGGGCAAAGGGCATGGACCCCGAGTCAAACCAGCAGTCTATGACCTCAGGCACCCTCTTCATCCTATCATTGCCGCATACAGGGCACTTCAAGAATACGCGATCAATATACGGCTTGTGAAGCTCGATATCATCGGGCACGTTTTGCCCCATTTCCTTGAGCTCGGCTATGCTGCCCACTACATGGCGATAACCGCACTCGCATTCCCATATAGGAAGCGGCGTACCCCAGTATCGCTCGCGGCTTAAGCCCCAATCAACGACGTTCTCCAGGAAGTTCCCGAACCGCCCATCCCTTATGTGCTCGGGCAACCAGTTGATCTGGCGGTTGTTCTTGAGCAGCTGCTCCTTTACCGCCGTCATCTTGATAAACCAGGTGTCCCTTGCATAGTACAGCAGCGGGGTATCGCACCGCCAGCAGAAAGGATAGGAGTGCTCATACTCCATCACAGAGTATACCAGGTTTCTCTGCTGCAAGTGCTTTATTATCTCCGGATCGGCATCCTTGACAAACATGCCTTTCCACGGCTCAACGGCATCCACAAACCTGCCTTCAGAATCCACCAGCTGAACGAAAGGCAGATCATACTTCCTGCCCACATTGGCGTCATCCTCACCAAAAGCGGGAGCGGTGTGGACTATGCCGGTACCTTCGCTTAAGGTTACAAAATCGTCGGCCACCACATAATAAGCCTTTTTGTCCACCTTGGCGAAGTCGAACAGCGGCTCATACTCCATACCCACCAGATCTGTACCCTTCATGCGCTCCAACACTTCATATTCCTCTTTGAGCACGGTAGGAGCCAGCGCCTCGGCCAGTATATATATCTCGTCCCCGCACTTGACCTTAACATAGGTTTCGTTGCCGTTTACAGTAAGCGCTACGTTGGATGGCAGCGTCCATGGGGTAGTCGTCCACGCCATGAGGAAAGTATTGTCCTGTCCCTTCACTTTAAATTTCACATAAATGGATGGATCCTTGACCTCTTTATACCCTTGGGCTACTTCATGGCTGGACAACGAGGTACCGCAGCGCGGACAATAGGGCACCACCTTATGCCCCTTATACAAAAGCCCCTTCTCCCATATCTTCTTAAGGGCCCACCACACCGACTCAATGTATTCGTTGTGATAGGTAACATAAGGGTTATCCATGTCGGCCCAGAAGGCAACCCTCTCGCTCATGCGTTCCCATTCCTGCTTATATCTCCATACGCTCTGCTTACACTTCTTGATAAAGGGCTCAACGCCATACTTTTCGATCTCGGGTTTACCGTTTATGCCTAGCTCCTTTTCCACCTCCAGCTCCACCGGCAAGCCGTGGGTATCCCATCCCGCCTTGCGCAATACATTGTACCCCTTCATGGTCCTATACCGGGGGATGATGTCCTTTATCACGCGGGTGAGTATATGCCCTATATGGGGTTTGCCGTTTGCCGTGGGAGGCCCGTCATAAAAAGTAAAGGTAGGGCAGCCTTCTCGAAGCTTCATGCTCTTTTCAAATATGCGGTTCTGCTTCCAGAATTCCAGTATTTTTTGTTCCCTCTGGACAAAGTCCAGGCTGGTTGAAACCTTCTGATACATACCGTCCCCTCCATTTCCATCATCTCAATATAGTCTCTCATTCAGAATTTAGGTTTTTTAAATACAACTTTACCGTAAAAGGGCAAAGTTCCCATCAGAGCATTTGTGCGGATATAATAATTTTTGCTTAAAAATAAAAGCCTTTCATCCATTACCAGGACGAAAGGCTTATCTTCCGCGGTACCACCTGATTTGGTACACGGCTGTCGCGTACCCTCTTTTTACGCATACAGGCACTACCCTATATGCTCCCTCTGTAACGGCAGGGCCCCGTCCCAGCCTACTCGCATGCCGCACCATGGCAACACCTTTCGGCCGACCGTTCCGGGGTGATATTCAGTACCTCTGTTGTGGACCGGGCTCGCACCATCCCCAGCTCGCTGTGCCATCAAAGGTACCTACTTCTCCCCTTCATCACGTTTTGCTTCGAATCATATGACCGCTTTACTGTTATCTTGAATTTTTAATCATAATATTATAATCGTGCTTTCAATGAAACTCTCCTTTTGCAAGTATTATAATCAAAATGCATCTATTTGTAAAGGGTCCGCTGCAATTTTTGCAATTTTTCATCTACAAGCATCCACAAAAGCATAGTAGATTGCCCTGACTGCTCGCTCCAAGTCGTCACTCTCCACTCCCACAATTATGTTGATCTCGCTGGAGCCCTGATCAATCATCCTAACGTTTATGCCCTCATTGCCCAGCGCCGTAAACAGCTTTGCGGCTATGCCAGGGGTATGGGCCATACCGCGGCCAACGGTTGCAATCAGCGCCATGTTGGAGTAGACCTCTACCGAATCGGGATTGAGCTGTGCTTTGATCTCTTCAACCACCTTCTCAAGCTTTCCATCCAACTGTAAGTCGGCGATCACCAGGGATATGGTATCTATGCCCGAAGGCATGTGCTCAAACGATATCCCGTTGGATTCCAGGATGGAGAGTAGACGCCGTCCAAAACCCAACTCCACATGCATCAGCGTCTTCTCTATGGCGATTACCGTAAACCCCTTTCGACCGGCCACTCCCGTTATGCCTCCTGTACAGGTAACTGGTTCTGCGTCATTTACTATTATAGTCCCCGGCTCTTGTGGAGCATTGGTGTTCTTTATGTGTACCGGAATGCCGGCCCTTTTGACAGGAAATATGGAATCCTCGTGAAGCACGCTGGCTCCCATATAGGCCAGCTCCCGCAGCTCACGATAGGTGATCTTGCGAATGGGCTTAGGATTTTCAACTATGCGGGGGTCGGCCATCAAAAATCCCGAAACGTCGGTCCAATTCTCGTATACCTCGGCATTCACTCCTCGCGCTATTATAGCGCCTGTAATATCAGAGCCCCCTCGAGGGAAGGTCTTTATTTCCCCATTGGGCATCGAGCCGTAAAATCCGGGGATGACAGCCCTCTCATGCTGGCTCAAGCGCCGTGCTACAGCCTCGTTGGTACGCTCGCTGTCAAATACGCCATTTTGATCAAAGAATATGATATCTGCGGCGTCAACAAAGTCATACCCCAGTAGCCTTGCCATGATAATACCGTTCAAGTACTCGCCTCGGCTTGCAACATAGTCTACTGAAGCACCAGCTACAATCCGTTCTTTAATATCGCTCAGCAACGGCTCAAAGTCCAAATCGAGATTTAGCCCCTTGATTATACCCCTGTAACGCTGCGCTATGGCCTCGAATACGTCTTCAATCTGTTCACCCTGACTGGCCTTTTTGTGGCAGGCATATAAAAGATCGGTTATTTTGGTATCGCCGCTATGACATTTTCCGGGGGCAGACACCACCACATATCGCCTTCGCGGATCGCTCAATATTATGTCGTGTACTTTACAAAACTGCTCGGCATTTGCAAGGGACGTCCCCCCGAACTTTGCAACTATCACTCCCACTTCCTTCAATCCTCCTAACGCTAGAATAACAAGGATTATTATAGAATTATACAATATAAAAGTCAAGCATGGCCGTTAGATTAATCCCTGTAAATTTTGAAAATTTGCAATTTTAAAATTTGCATATTTCATATTTGTAAAGCTCCTTCAATTTAAAATGAACGGAGCATACCGCCAGGCCAAACAACCAAATCTATTCCCCTCACCGTTTGAAATACACGGCTGTATATCCTGCATTTCAAGCTCTTGACCTCTTTAAGAATGGAACATAAAATCAATTCAATATTGCAAAAAAGCAAAAATAAAAGCCCCTTAGGGAATCCCTTCAGGGGCATTTAAAAGCCATCACCACTTGGGCTGATATGGATAGGGGCACCGCGCGCCGGCCAGCTTTGCCTTAATCTGCACCAGGCAGCCGCACAGCCTGCACGTAGTACCATACTCCAAATACTGGCATTGCCTACAGATCTCAAGCCTGCTGCTATATTCCTCTTGGGTTACCAGCTTTACATTTTTTACCTTCAGCGTTTGGCCAAATATTTTGTCAATCTCTTCCTGTGAAAGCCTAACGGTAGCGCTGCATCCCTTACATTCACCGTTTCCCATAGCATTTCACCCCTTGAGAATGCCCACTTCATCCTGGCGAGCGGTATATCCCACCAAGCCTTATCTCCTTACTCGAGGGTCAGCACTACGACCGACTTAGAGGGCAGCTTAACCTCCAGCACGTTATCCACCAGAGCAGCATCGCTAAAGGCCACAGGCTTGATAGCATTGGGTTCATCAAAGGTATTGTGGGCATTCATCTCAGAAGAGGTCAGTATGCTTCCTCTTACCTTGGTCCTGCGGGTTCCCCTCAGCTCACAGCGTATATCGGCTACCGAGTTTGGATCGAGATTGCACAGCGATATATGGATCCTGCCCTGGTCGTCCTCGGAAGCTGAGGCGCTTATCTGAGGAATGCTCTCACCTTCGTAGCTGTATAGGCTGCTGGTAAAATCGAGGGAGAGAAGCTCTGCATCCTGATGTACTTTATACATGTCGAATACATGGTAGGTGGGCGTAAGGATCATCTTTTCCCCCTCGGTTAAAATCATGGCCTGTAGCACGTTTATCGTCTGAGCCAGGTTGGCCATATGGACCCTATCGCAATGGTTATTGAATATATTGAGGTTGACGCCCGCTACCATCGCATCCCG
>JAMNZI010000021.1 GCA_023622385.1 Bacillota bacterium
GAAATGGCTTACGACGGCGTTTTATTGAGCTGCGTTATCGAAGAATTGCGTAGCAAAATACTCAACAGGCGCATAGATAAGGTTTATCAGCCGGAAAAGGATGAGATTTACCTGCACATTCGCTCCCGGGATGAAGAGCTAAAATTGCTGCTGTCTGCCAATGCCAGCCACCCCCGCATTCATCTTGTAAAGTCAACGAAGCCCAATCCCCTAACGCCACCCATGTTTTGCATGCTGCTGCGCAAACACCTTACCGGCGGCAAGATCGTGGATATAGTTCAACCTCAGCTGGAGCGAATAGCTGAAATACTCATCGAAAGCACCAATGAACTGGGAGATCTGGCTGTAAAGAGATTGATCATCGAGATAATGGGGCGACACAGCAACATAATACTGGTAGATGAAAACGGAAAGATAATAGACAGCATAAAGCATGTAAACGAAGCCATTAGCAGGGTTCGTCAGGTGCTTCCCGGCCTTGCGTACAGCCCTCCCCCTGCTCAGGATAAGCGAAATCCCCTATCGGAAACTTCGGAGTCCTTTAAAGCCCTCTTAAAATCGACGTCAACCAACAAGAAGGTGGAAAATATCCTTTTAAACAGCTATATGGGAATCTCCCCCACCACTGCCTTTGAAATAGTATACCGGGCTTTGGGGGATAAACCGGTGGGGGTCCTGGACCTTTCGGAAGAGCAGCTGGAAGCCCTGTGCCGATCCTTCACCGACTTTTTTGATAGCGTAAAGCGCAAGCAATTTAGCCCCACCATGCTGAAGGATGAAACCGGTTTTCCCCGGGACATATTCCCATTTGTTTACCAACAGTATATAGGGTCTACGCTGGAGAGGTATTCATCGATATCCGAAATGCTGGAGGCCTTTTATTCTGAACGGGATAGGCTGGAACGCCTGCAGCAGCGCACCTCTAACCTCTCAAAGCTTATTAAGACCAATCTGGAACGTTGCCAGAAAAAGCTGGCCATACAGCTGGAAGATTTTGAGCAGGCAAAAGAGGCCGATAAATTTCGCCTGTGGGGCGAGCTTCTTACAGCAAACGCCCATTCCATACCAAAAGGAATCAAGGAAGTCAGCCTTGTCAACTACTACGACCCCAACGGCTCTACCGTAATCATACCTCTGGACGAGAGAAAATCGCCCATACAAAACGCCCAGGAATACTTCAAAAAGTATTCCAAAGCCAAAAGTACCTTAGACAAGGTTGCCATGCAAATAGTTGAGAGCAGGGAGGAAATAGAGTATCTGGAGGCGCTACTTGAAAGCCTAGAAAAGTGTACCGATGAATCGGATGTGGAAGAAATCCATCAGGAACTGGTAGAACAGGGGTATATTAAAAAATCGGCAAAGGATAAAAGTCCGGCACATACGCCTTCAAAGCCTCATCACTTTATATCCTCTGACGGCTTTGA
This sequence comes from Bacillota bacterium, assembly GCA_023622385.1. Lineage (GTDB taxonomy): Bacteria > Bacillota > Clostridia > Caldicoprobacterales > Caldicoprobacteraceae > Caldicoprobacter. The sequence goes on from JAMNZI010000021.1 coordinate 1,425, forward strand.
TATCTTCGTGGGTAAGAACAACTACCAGAACGACCGTCTCACCCTCAAAATGGCCGGCGCTAACGATATTTGGCTTCACACCAAAAACATTCCCGGCTCCCATGTAATCATAAAAACGGGTGGAAAGACCGTTCCCGAAAACACGCTGGCAGAAGCCGCATTGTTGGCAGCTTATTTCAGCAAGGGCAGGAACTCCAGCAATGTACCGGTGGATTACTGTCCCCGCAAAAACGTCAAAAAGCCCAGCGGTGCCAAACCCGGCATGGTAATATATGAAGGATACAACACCATATACGTAACTCCATCCGAAGAGAAAATACAGAACATAAGGAAGGTTAACTAACCTTCCTTACTTTATATTCCGGCTACCGGGCTTTACAAGCGGCAACCCTGTCTTGCATATGGGACACTCTTCAGGAGCATACGACTTGATATCCATGGATATCACCGAATGAAACTTTACCCCAAAATCAACGCTGCCACCGCTCCTATCCACCACGGCTCCAACTCCAACCACTTCTCCGCCGCAGTTTTTCACAACTTCCATGACTTCCCTGACCGAGCCGCCAGTGGTAACTACGTCCTCCACCACCAGCACCCTGCTTCCCTCGGGTATTTCAAAACCTCTTCTCAAAGTCATTTTTCCATCTTCCCTCTCTGCAAATATGGCCTTTACGCCAAGGCATCTGCCCATTTCATAGGAAAGTATGATGCCTCCTATAGCCGGGCCTACTACCATGTCTATGCGTTCATCCTTGAACTTATCGGCCAGCACTTTGGTTATCTCCTCGGCGTAGCCAGGATACTGAAACACCCTGGCGCACTGGAGATATTCTCCACTATGCCTCCCTGAGGTGAGAAGGAAGTGGCCTTGAAGCAGTACCCCCGTCTCCTTAAATATTTGCAATACCCTTTCCTTGTCCATAAATCTTTTCCCCTTTCATCACATACAATTTTGTCCTAGATGATACTTTGTGGAACTCTATTCCGTCTCCAGACGGCCTATCAGTTCTTTTACATCACCAACGCCATTTTGTACCATATACTCTTCCAGCTGATTGAGGATGTCGATGCATGCGGTGGGGGACATAAGGTTGGCCGTGCCCACCCCCACAGCAGTAGCACCGGCTAAAAGAAACTCTACCACATCCTCGCCGGTAGTTATTCCCCCCATGCCGATGATGGGAATGCTGACCACCTGCGCAGCCTCCCACACCATCCTAAGGGCGATGGGCTTTATGGCAGGGCCAGACAGCCCCCCCACAATGTTCGCCAGTACCGGACGGCGCTTTTTGACATCGATGGCCATGCCCAGTACCGTGTTTATAAGGGATATGCCGTCTGCACCGCCTTGTTCAGCGGCAATCGCAACCTCCTTTATATCGGTGACGTTGGGCGTCAGCTTGACAATTACCGGCTGCCCGGCATGGGCTTTCACGCTGCGTGTGATGTCGTATACCAAATCAGGATCAGTGCCGAAAGCCACTCCTCCTTGTTTTACATTGGGGCACGAGATGTTGAGCTCCAGAAAATGCACCGGCACACCCCTCAACTTTTCAGCCATCCTGCAGTACTCATCGATGGTGTTGCCATTTATGTTTACGATGATGCGGGTATCATACTTGAGCAGCTGGGGAAGCTCCTGCTCGATAAAATGGTCAATGCCAGGATTTTGAAGCCCCACGCTGTTCAATATGCCGGAAGGCGTTTCGGCAATCCTAGGTGGAGGATTTCCCTTCCTGGGCAAAAGCGTTAGTCCCTTGACGGCTATACCGCCAAGCATGTTTAAATCCACGTACCGAGCATATTCCCGACCAAATCCAAAAGTGCCAGAAGCAGCAATAACGGGATTTTTGAAGGAGATGCCGCATATCTCAACATTCAATCGTGGCTTCATCCAGCATCACCTCTCGGCTCCAGAACACCGGCCCGTCCTTGCACACCCTCTTATATTCAAAATCTCCGTTGGGAGTACGAATAGCACATGAGCATACAAGGCATCCTCCTATTCCGCACCCCATCCTCTCCTCCAGGGACATCTGGCATGGCACGCTGTATTCCCTGGCCAAGCGCTGGACAACCTTAAGCATGGGTACCGGGCCGCATGTAAACATCACATCGGGCAGCTGCTCCTTGAGCTCTTCCTCCAGCAGCTGCGTCACCAGGCCCTTCCTGCCTAGGCTGCCATCATCTGTGGTAACAAGCAATCGATTGGAAAATTCTTCGAAATCACTAAGCCCATATACAGCCTCTCGTTCACGAAACCCCAGCAATGCTGTAACTGCAATACCTTCTTCTTTCAGCCGTCTTGCCAGGAACTTAAGAGGCGCTATGCCGCAGCCACCACCTATCACAAAGGCGCTTTTAATTCCCCGGGAAATGGTAAAGCCCTGACCCAGAGGGCCAAGCACATCTATGACCTGACCCGCATTCATCCTTGATAGGATGCGTGTTCCCCTGCCCACTACCTTATATGCTATTTCCACCACGCCGGTTTGTGGATGCACATCGTGTATGCTTATAGGCCTCCTCATAAGCAGCGAGTTATCGCACGGCACCTTTATGTGCACAAATTGGCCGGGATGGGCATTAAAAGCAATATGCTCAGATAGAAATGCCATCTTATACATGTCGGGAGCGATCATTACATTCTCCACAATTTTGCACTTATCAGTCCCTTTCATAACAGTAGAGGAGCAAGAGTTCCGGCCTTTGCAAGAGCCGGAAGCCTCGCTACTTCCTCCTTTCATCACCTTATATCCTCCAGAGCTATAATCTCGATCCTGGATTCATCAATATTTTGCTTCAAAATATTGACAAAAGCGCGGGCCGTATCCAATGAAGTCAGGCAAGGAATAGAATGTCCAACCGCCATCCTCCGTATCTTAAACCCATCGCGTTGTGGAATATGCCCTTTAGTAGGGGTATTGATTATGATGCTTATCTTACCCTGCTGTATATAGTCACTTATATTTGGATGTCCCTGGCTTATTTTGTTGACCACGCTGGCAGCTACATAATTCGAATTGAGCACATGAGCCGTACCGCTGGTGGCCAGTATACCGAATCCCAACCTTTCAAAGTCAGCGGCTATAGGTATAACCTCCTGCTTATCGGCGTTTGCCACGGTGATCAGCACGTTGCCCTCCTTTTTCAGGTTGTAACACGCCGCCAGCAAGCCCTTAAACAGAGCCTCGGGCAATGACCTGCCTATTCCCAACACCTCGCCGGTGGACTTCATCTCGGGCCCCAGGCATATCTCTACCATGGGCAACTTCTCAAACGAGAACACCGGCACCTTGACGGCCACGATGTTTCTTTCAGGGTACAAGCCCGTACCGTAACCCAATTCCTTAAGTTTTTGGCCCAGCATGGCTCTGACGGCCAGCTCAACCATAGGCACTCCCGTCACCTTGCTGATGTAGGGGACAGTGCGGCTAGAACGGGGATTGGCTTCAATTACATACACATCCCCATTATGTTCAACGTACTGGATATTGATAAGCCCTTTGACCCGCAACGCCCTGGCCAGCCTGTAAGTATAATCAATTATGCGCTCCACGGTAAATCGAGAAAGCCCTTTTGCCGGATATACGGCAATGCTGTCACCAGAATGAACCCCTGCCTTTTCTATGTGCTCCATGATTCCGGGTATCAGTATGTCTTCCCCGTCACATATGGCATCCACTTCGATTTCCTTACCCATCAAATACTTATCCACCAGAACTGGGTGCTCCTGTTTTACGCGGTTTATGATCTCCATGTATTCGACTATATTGTCGCGGTTGTAGGCGATCTCCATTCCTTGTCCGCCCAGAACATACGAAGGCCTTACCAGAACCGGATATCCTAACCTTTCAGCTGCGGATACCGCCTCCTCTGCAGTAAACACGGTAGCCCCTGGCGGCCTGGGAATGTTCAGCTCTTCTAGGACTGCATCAAATTCCTTTCTATCCTCTGACTTGTTTATATCCTCAAGCTGTGTACCCAATATCCTGTATCCTGCGTGGTGCACAACGTGGGCAAGCTTGATGGCCGTCTGCCCGCCAAACTGCACCATGACCCCGTCTGGGCTTTCCATATCCAGAACGTTTAATACATCTTCAGCAAACAGGGGTTCAAAATACAGCCTATCCGAGGTATCAAAGTCGGTGCTAACCGTCTCGGGATTGTTGTTTATGATAATGGCTTGGTATCCCATCTTTTTCAAAGCCCATACGCAGTGAACCGAACAGTAGTCAAATTCGATACCCTGTCCAATCCTTATGGGCCCTGCTCCCAGCACTACAACCTTTTTGCCCTGGCCTACATTAACGGCATTTTTTGTGGCATTGTAGGTGGAATAGTAGTATGCCCCAACGCCCGAATCATCGCCTGCGCCAGTATCTATGGGCCTGTATACCGGATATATCCCCCATTCTTTCCTTTTTTCCCGCACTTGCTCTGGTTTCATGCCCGTAAGCCTGCCAATGGTGGCATCGGTAAAGCCCAATTTCTTGGCCTCAAGCAACGTGATTCTATCCAGATTTGCTCCTTTTTGCCTGATTTTACCTTCAAAACGGATAATGTTAAGAATCTTACCCAAGAAAAATGGGTCGATGACGGTCTTGCTGTAAATCTCCTCAATCGATATGCCCCTTCGAAGCGCCTCTGCCACCACAAAAATCCTCTCATCCGTCTTATAATCCAGCTGATTGACGATTTGATGGTCGTCCATCTCGGCAATGTGTTCCATATACAGATAGTCCACACCCAGCTCTAAAGAACGTATGGCCTTCAGAAGCGCTTCTTCAAAGCAGGCACCAATGGCCATAACCTCGCCAGTAGCCTTCATCTTTGTACCCAGGGCTTTATCGGCTTTCACAAATTTATCGAAAGGCCAGCGCGGAATCTTGAGCACCGTGTAATCAACCACAGGCTGGCGCGCAGCAAAAGGCCTGCCTGTTATACTGTGCCTTATCTCTTCAAGCCTGTATCCCAGCGCGATTTTGGTTGCAACCCTTGCAATTGGATAGCCCGTCGCTTTAGAAGCCAAAGCACTTGAACGGCTTAACCTGGGATTGACCTCTATGACATAGTATTGTTGTCCATCGGGTCTCAAAGCAAACTGGATATTGCAGCCTCCCCGTATGTTAAGGGCACTGACTATATTTATGGCAGCACGCCTCAGCATGGCATCCTGCTCGGAAGTCAAGGTCTGTGCAGGTGCTACCACTATGCTATCCCCTGTGTGAATACCTACGGGATCAACATTCTCCATGCTGCACACGATAACGCAGTTGTTTTCCGCATCCCGTACCACCTCATACTCGATCTCCTTCCAGCCGGCTACCGATTTCTCTATAAGCACCTGATGCGCCCTGCTCAATCGGAGCCCTTCGGAAGCGATGAGCCTCAGTTCCTCGGGATTGCTGGCCATGCCTCCTCCCGTGCCCCCAAGGGTATAAGCCGGCCGTACAATGACCGGGTAACCTATTTTTTCGGCAAACGTCAACGCACTGTCAACGTCGTGTACGGTGAGGCTTTCAATTATCGGCTCTCCGATGGACTGCATGGTCTGTTTAAACAGCTCTCTATCCTCGCCTTTGCGGATGGATGCCACATCGGTTCCTATGATTCTCACGTCGCATTCATCTAAAAAGCCTGATTCGGCCAGCTCGACGGCCAAATTAAGCCCGGTCTGTCCACCTAGAGTGGCCAGTAGGCTATCGGGCTTTTCCCTAGCAATAATTCCTTTAAGAATTTGAGGAGTTAAGGGCTCAATATACACGTGGTCGGCCATATGAGGGTCGGTCATGATTGTGGCAGGATTGCTGTTTACCAGCACGACCTCCACGTCTTCCTCCTTCAGAGCCCTGCAAGCCTGAGTCCCCGCGTAGTCAAACTCCGCTGCCTGCCCGATGATTATTGGCCCTGAGCCTATTACAAGGACTTTTTTGATGTTTGGATCCCTTGGCATAATCCATCATCCCCTTTACCGTCTGCTATTTTTTGATTACCATGGTTTAATCCCGCTATGTAATAGGGCAGTTTCAATGTCCTCCCTCATGCGGAGCACTTCCGCCAGTGCGGCATCCGCAAAGCGCTGAGGAGAAAATTTCTCCTTCCACGGGCTTCGACGATAGGCACATATCACGCTTCGGGAAGCATTGATAACAGCACCTAAACCATGCCCATCAAAACCGCTTATAATATCCCTAGCGCTGCCTCCTTGTGCCCCATAACCCGGTATCAAAAAGTAAGTGTTGGGCATCTCAGCTCTCAGTTCCTTAAGCTGTTGGGGATAAGTAGCCCCTATGACGGCGCCTACATGGCTGTAACCTTTTGTACCCATAAGCTCTTTTCCCCATTCAACTACCTTCTCAGCCACCTTGTTATATAACCTTTTCCCTTCAACCGGCAGGTCTTGAATCTCGCCCGATGAAGGGTTGGAAGTTTTAACCAAGACAAATATGCCCTTCCCGTAATCCTTGCAAGCTTTGATAAAGGGCATCACGCCGTCGGTGCCCAGATATGGATTGACCGTTACAAAGTCCAAGCCAAATGCTGGCATGCTGCCGCTTTTAAGCGGAGTCTCCCCCAGGTAAGCGCTGGCATAGGCTTCAGCAGTAGAGCCTATATCGTTTCTCTTGATGTCCCCTATAACTATCAAACCCTTTGATTGGGCGTACTGCGCTGTAAGCCTAAAAGCCTCTATCCCCGGTGCCCCATAAAGTTCATAATAGGCTATCTGTATCTTAACTGCAGGGACGTGTTCATATACCGCGTCAATGATTGCCTTGTTGAACTCAAGTATGGCGCCAGCTGCTACCTCAAATGGTGACGTTCCGCTACACTTTTCGATCACATGTTCTGGAACATACTCAAGCCGCGTATCCAGTCCGACTACGGTGGGATTTCTCTTCTCAATAATCTTCTCTATGAGCCTATCTATCAAATGTATTCACCCCACATCTAATATTTCGTTTCACCGTATTATAACGTATTATAATAGAATTTTATGGAATTTCAAACAATTATTTTTTCATTTTTCATAATTACTTTGCCATCCACGATTGTATGCATGACCTTGCCCTTCAAAGTACAGCCATGAAAAGGCGAATTCTTGCCTTTGGAGTAAAACTTTGAAACGTCAACGGTATATGTCCTATGAAGATCCACCACTATTATGTCTGCAGGTTTTCCAATCTCTATGGTCCCCGCATCTATTTTCAATATATCGGCCGGCCCTTTGCTCATCTTGTGCACCAGCTCCTGTATGGAAAGTACCCCCGTCTCGACCAAATGGGTATATGCAAGGGAAAAGGCCGTTTCAAAGCCCGATATGCCGTTGGCAGCCAGGCTATATTCCACTTCTTTGTCATCCCGATGGTGAGGTGCGTGGTCGGTAGCGATGATATCGATGGTCCCGTCTTTTAATCCCTGCTTTATGGCCGCCACATCTTCGTCTGTGCGCAGAGGTGGATTCACTTTGGCGTTGGTATCATATCCATCCACCCAAGCATCGGTTGCCGAGAAATAGTGGGGTGCTGTTTCACAGGTCACCTTCACGCCCCTTCTCTTTGCCTGTCTAATGAGCTCCACCGAACCTTTGGTGCTCACATGGGCGATGTGTATGGGAGCATCCAGCACCTCGGCCAGTATGATGTCCCGCGCCACCATTACCTCTTCTGCAGCCCTGGTTATGCCCTTAAGTCCCAGCACCGTTGACATATATCCCTCGTTCATGAGGCCATCCCCAACCAGCGATAAATCTTCACAATGAGAGATTATGAGCATATCAAGCCCTTTAGCGTACTGAAGGGCTAACTTCATCAGATGAGGGTTCATGATGGGCTTGCCGTCATCGGAAAGAGCTACAGCCCCTGCTTCTTTGAGTTCCCTCATCTCTGTCAGTTCTTGACCTTGCTGGCCTTTTGTAACGGCTGCTATGGGATAGACCTTAACCACTCCTTTTACCATGGCCATTGACTTTATGTAATTCACCATGGCCCCATTGTCCACCACCGGATTAGTATTGGCCATACATGCAACGCTGGTAAAACCGCCTGCAGCGGCGCTCCTGGTACCCGAACTTATGTCTTCCTTGTATTCAAACCCCGGCTCTCTCAAATGGCAGTGAGCATCAACCAGTCCCGGCAGCACCCATTTGCCGGCAGCATCTATGACTTCTTCCGCAGCATCTTCTATATTTTCCCTTATGTCGATGACTTTCCCTTTATCAATCAATATATCGGCTTTATAGGGTACATCCGAAATCCCATCAACCACCATCCCGTTTTTAATGCACAGCATCACGATTCCTCCTCGTCAATAGATATAGAAGCGCCATACGGATAGCCACTCCGTTGGTCACCTGCTCGTTGATGACAGAATGCTCTCCATCTACCAAATCTGACGATATCTCCACTCCCCTGTTTACCGGCCCAGGATGCATGATCAATGCATCTGCTTTCGCAAGGCGCATTCGTTCCTGCGTTATCCCAAACAGGTGCGTATACTCCCTAAGAGAAGGCAGCAATCCTTTCTGCTGGCGTTCCCTTTGAAGACGTAGCCCCATGACTACGTCGGCACCTTTTATAGCTTCCTCAACCCTATAAAAAACCTTTGCTCCCATCTTTTCAATATCAGGCGGCATAAGGGTAGTAGGACCTGCTACCCTCACCTCGGCTCCCATGGTAGTCAGTCCCCATACGTTGCTGCGCGCTACCCTGCTGTGCAGTATATCCCCTATTATGGCCACCTTCACACCCTCCAGAGTTCCCTTTTTTTGCCTAATAGTAAACATATCCAACAGCGCTTGGGTTGGATGCTCGTTGATCCCGTCACCAGCGTTGATGACTGAAGCCGATACATGCTTTGCCAGAAGATGCGGTGCTCCTGACATTGGATGACGAAGCACGATGACATCAACACCCATACTTTGAAGAGTTTTACCGGTGTCTATCAGGCTCTCTCCTTTAGCAACGCTGCTGGATGAGACAGCCACGCTAGCGGTGTGTGCTCCCAGATATTTGGCTGCAAATTCAAATGAAAACCTGGTTCTGGTACTGTTTTCATAAAACAGCATTACCACCGACTTGCCCTGTAAATATGAGGCCTTTTTGGTGTCGCTTAAAAGAATAGATTTCATGTCTTCTGCCGTACTCAATATTTCCTCCAGCTCCGCCCTGGTCATACCCCTAAGCCCCAGTAAGTCCTTTCGATTCAGTGCCATCATCTCACCCACCAATATCTAAGATTTATATTGTTTTCAGACATCAAAAAAGCCTTGATAGAAGGCTATCAAGGCATAAAAATCGATTATAAAACTCGGTTGTAATTCCCTTGACAGCCTCTCTGGACTGTATTAAAGGGAACTTCTTAAGTTCAAAGTTCAGCTATAATCACTTTGTTTACATTGTCAACTTCTGAAACATATACGCACACCTTTTCGCTTTTTGAGGTAGGAACGTTTTTGCCCACGTAATCCGCTCTTATGGGCAGCTCGCGGTGTCCCCTATCCACTAAAACCGCAAGCTGGATGGCTTTGGGCCTGCCCAAATCGATCAGGGCATCCATGGCTGCCCGTGCAGTCCTCCCCGTAAACAGCACGTCATCGACCATTACCACGATTTTACCATTTACATCAAATGGAACGTTGGTGTTGTTTATTATAGGCTGATCCGACTTGGGAGACAGGTCATCGCGGTACAACGTTATGTCCAAGACTCCAACCGGGATTTCTTGTCCCTCGTACTGCTGTATCTTCATGGCCAGCCTTTGGGCCAGCGGCACTCCCCTTGTCTTTATGCCTACCAGCACCACATCTTGGATGCCTTTGTTGCGTTCTATGATCTCGTGGGCTATTCGCGTAAGCGCCCTATTCATCGCCGCTTCATCCATAATCAGCGCTTTTTGGATCATCGTCAAGGTCACCCCTTCTTCTATTAAAAAGGGCATCCCACCCCTCGGTAAGATGCCCTTTGTGCACACACCATTCCACATGTAATTTATGTTAGCTACACCCCACACCTTACCGACCTCACAGGATCGATTTAAAGGTCAAAGCGATTTTTTATAGTATAACACGAACACCTTCAAGTGTCCATACCTTTTTTAATTTTGGGTATAATTTCTCCGCAGGATATCCAGCAGCTCTTCAAAGTATTGGGGCAAAGGGGCTTCAAACTCCATATACTCTCCCGTAGAGGGATGAATAAGTCCCAGTTTCTTGGCGTGGAGTACCTGCCCCTTTAAATTAAATCTTTGCTTTCGAGAACCGTAGACGCTATCACCTACCACAGGGTGACCTATGTATGCCATGTGTACCCGTATTTGATGGGTCCTGCCGGTTTCAAGCCTGGCTTCGATAAGGGTATACACTCCAAACCGCTCGAGCACTTTAAAGTGCGTAATGGCCGGTTTTGCGGTAGGCGAATTCAGCACCGCCATCTTTTTGCGGTTGGTGGGATGGCGCCCTATGGGGGCATTGATGACCCCCTTATCCTCCCTTATGTTTTTTTCCACAATACACCAATAAATCCGTTTTAAAGTCCTATCCTTGATCTGCTGAGCCAGGCTATGGTGTGCGGTATCATTCTTGGCAACCACCAGCAAGCCTGAGGTATCCTTGTCCAGGCGGTGCACAATCCCCGGTCGAATTTCCCCGCCGATCCCCGACAGCTCATCACAAGAGTAGAGCAGCGCATTGACCAACGTACCCGAATAATTTCCCGGCGCAGGGTGTACCACCATCCCCTGCGGTTTATTGATCACTACTATGTCGTTATCCTCATAAACTATATCCAGTTCCATGGGTTCGGGCTGAAGGGATATCTCCTTAGGTGGAGGTATGGTAACATCTATCAAATAACCAGGTTTTACCCTGAAATTGGACTTAACCTTTTGGCCGTTTACTGATACCAGTCCATCTTTTATTAACTTTTGAATGTATGAACGCGAATGCTTAGGAATCTTCTCGCTCAAAAAGACATCGATTCTCTTTTTGTCATCCGCTTGATCTACTTCAAACCTCAAAGTTTCCATAAACGAACACCTAACCGAATAGCTTTTCTCCTGAATCTGCCATAAACAGGATATAATAGGCAAGCAATATGGTACCTATCACAACGAATGAATCGGCCACATTAAAGACGGGATAATCTATGAGCGTAAAATGCAGCATATCCACCACGTATCCCAGCCGCAATCTATCAATTAGGTTACCTATAGCTCCGCCCAGTATCATGGAAAGCGCGATGGTGAGCACTATGTTCTCCGGCGTGCGGATAAATAAATAATATACTATTGCTGCGCTGACCACAACCGTCAGCGCTATAAAAAGCCATCTTTGATTTTGCAAGATGCCGAATGCGGCACCTCTGTTTTCCACATAGGTAAAATGAAACACATCCTGTATTAAAGGAACAGACCCAACTGGCTTAAGATAGGTCTTGGCAAGATATTTGGTAAGCTGATCAAGGGTTACTATAAAAGCCACTATAAATACCTGTAGCATGGTGCTCCCCTTCCATCCAATTGTTTAAACCGTACTACATTATAACACAATGGGAAGCACATTTCATAGCCATTTCACAGCAACTTTTTGAAAGTCAGGCCCAGTTGGTGTCAATCTGCTCTTCAGCCTCTTTTTTCTGGCAATTGATACAAAGCTTAGCAGTCGGATATGCATCCAGGCGCTCAAAGCCTATATCCTTGCCGCAGTATAGACATATCCCGTAGCTTCCCCTCTCTATCCTTTGCAGGGCATCGCGTATGTCACTAAGGTATTCTAACTGATGATTGCGCAGGGATACGTACTTTTCCTGCTCAAAGGTTTCAGTACCTAAATCGGCGGGATGGTTATCGTACTTGGAAAGCTCCTCTATGTTGTTTCCTATGGAATCGTCCACGCCAAAATTGTTTTTCTTGGATTCATTAAGCATAGACTCAACCTTTTGCTGTTCCTCCAACAGCTTTTTCTTAAGATATTTAATTTCATAATCCTTCATAGCCTCATTTCACCTTCTCTTTCAGATTTTATGTTGTGGACTTTTTATTGCAGGTTGCTATCACGCTGTTTTTCTCGGCTAGCCCATACACCCAAACATATCTCCCTATTCTTAAACCCTTTACAGGTGTTGCTTGACGATTTTGACTATCTCCGCTATAAAACCGCCTATTATGGGCAAATTCTCGTTGGCCAGCTGGGTCAGGAAATACAGCACCACAGCGCCAAGCAAGGTAAACCCCACAGCCATTCCAAACCCTCTTGCCAGCCCGGCTATGAAATTGGTGCGTATAACTCTCCAAGTATCGTTTAGGTATTCAACATATTCCCCAAAATTCATCTTCTCAAGCGTTCTGGCTATTTCTTCTATCTTGGAATAAGCCTGCTCACTTTTGTTCCTCTCATTGTTTATTCCATGATTTTCTTCCATGCCTTATCATCTCCCCAAAAACGTAAAAGGGGGATACTGAAAGAAGTATACCCCCTCGTGGCACTTTTTATCCTGCCAATACTAGCCTACCGATCAGCTTCAACCGATGGCGATTCCGTTTCCCTCTCTATAGTTTGAAGGTACTCCTGTAAGAGCGTTCTAAACCTAGCTTTGAATATCTCCACCTGTTTTCTGGTCTCCTCGTATTCCATTCGTATTTTTAGCACCTGCTCATTGGCATCCTGTATGATCTTTTGCGCTTTCTGTTCAGCCTCTCTGATGATGATTTCTGCCTTTTTATGCGCCGAAGCCATCACCTCATCTGCAGTTTTTTGCGCCGTAACCAGTGTCTCCTTGAGAGTGCCTTCCATGGATTTGTAATATTCCAGTTGCTCTTTTAAAATGCCCATGCGCTCCTTAAGTTCAAGGCTTTCTTTATAAAGCTTTTCGAAATCCTGTACAACTTCATCCAAAAACTGATCTACTTCATCCTCGTCATAACCTCTGAAGCTCCTGGAAAATTCCTTATTGTGGATATCCATGGGCGTCAACGGCATAATCCATTATCCTCCCCTCTCAGATTACCATAGAACGTTAAAAAAGGGCTGCTCTGTATCTCAGCAAGCTTTCCACAACCTCTATGATCTGCTGCAAAATCATCATCGTCAAATAAGCAAAAAACGGTGAAAAATCTATAGGAAATCCCGAGGTATTGAGCCTATCGGTTAGCCTGCGGAAAGGGCTGACCACGGGTTCCACCACACGCATAATGAAAGATCGAATGGGATGGCTTGGGTCTATAAACCAGGACATGATGGCATTGATGACAATTAACCACGAAAGTATGTTTAAGAACCATCGTATGCCCCTCAATACATATATGATGCCCCAATATATCAATGTCACTCCCCCTATTCCTTCTCCTCTTCTTTGATGTTCGCCAGCGTATAGAAGCTCTTGCCCTTTAATTCTTCCGGAATATTGCCAACAATATCGATATTGCTAGGCGCCAGCACAAATATGCCTCTGGATACCTTTTGAATAGTTCCATCGAGGGCATACACCGCTCCGCTTATGAAGTCCAGCACCCTTTGAGCCAGAGCTGTGTCCAGCGACTCTAGGTTAACTACAATGGGCTTTCTGCTCTTCAAATTATTGATAATGGTCTGGGTATCTTCAAATGACACAGGCTGATATATTACCACTTTTACATAAGAAGAAGTATGTATGTTGACCACTTTGCCCTTCTTTTGCCTGGACCAAAATGATGGCTCCTCCAGCTCCTGAACTTGATTTTGTTCCTCAACTTCGGGTTCATCGACGTCCGGATTTTCCTCAATCACACTTTCTTCCAGCCCAATTAAGTTTAAAATCTTATTAAATATACTGCCTGCCATAGAAATTCCTCCCTTTCTCTAAACATATCTTTCCCCAAAGATTGCCCTGCCAATCCTTACGATATTGGCACCTTCTTCGATGGCCACCTCAAAATCATTGGTCATCCCCATAGAAAGATATTCCATATCAACATGAGGATATCCCTTATCCTTTATTCTGTCAAACAGCTCTTTAAGTCGCGCAAAATAAGGGCGCACAGCCTCTACGTCACTCGACAACGGCGCTATGGTCATCAATCCCTTTACCCGTATATGCTCGAATGGTTGTAGCTGCTCGATAAATCTCTCAAGCTCCTCTTCAAAGATGCCTGACTTTGTGGGTTCCTTGGATACGTTGACCTGTATTAAAACAGGAATAACCCTACCCTCAGCGCGCCTGTTCAGCTCCTTTGCCAGGGAGATGCGATCCAGCGAGTGTATTAAATCCACTTTGTCCACTATATATTTCACTTTGTTTGTCTGCAAAGTTCCAATCAGATGCCTCTTTACCTCAGCAGGGATAAATTCGTGCTTCTTTACAAACTCCTGTACCCTATTCTCTCCAATATGCCTTATGCCTGCGTCTATAGCTTGCATTATCCTATCCACATCAACGGTTTTGGTAACAGCCACAACCGTGATATCCTCGGGAGCTCTACCTGCCCTATGAGCAGCTTGAGCGACTCTATCCAATACCCTCTCCACATTGTATCGTATGTCCATCGCCGGATCACCTCTCAATGCGAACTTTTGCATGAAGCTCTAGCTGCTTTCCTTCCCCTCTTTCGGAAATTATAGCATTATCTCCATCAGTGGCCACCATTTCTACCGGGACGAAAACTTCCGAATCCTCCCGAATCACCCTTACGCCCTTTTCCCCTCGCCGAGTAACAATAGCGCTGGCATTCACCATAAACCCTTGAAAGCTCTTATTTATCTCTACTTCTACGCTTCTCTTATTGAGAAAATCCTCGACCTTCTCGTCAAATTCCACTACCACAAGGGTTTCCCCTTTTTCTTGAACAACACGATACACCCTTCCTCTTATGGCTTGCTCCTCCTGAGGGCCTATAAAGCTTACATCCACTTCTTGCCCTTCTACATAGTTGATTTGCGGCTTTGACACCAGGCACGCTATATACCACTTACCTGGTTGTACAATCTTAAAAAACGGCTGCTCGGCTTTGGCGTCTTCTCCGCTGTCTGCCTGCTTCAGCACATCTTTACCATAAAAGCTCTTGAAATCCTCAATGGTAATATAATTTACCGCTTTTTCTCCTAAGATATCTTCCATGCCATCCAAAGAAAAGCTTATGAGACCGGATTCCGGAGCCACCAGCTCCACTTTCCACTCTTCAAGCTGCTTGTTAAGCTCGGCCTCTTCCTTGTAAAGCCTTTCTAAATAAGGATCAGATCTCATTTTTTGGTCAAACATCTTTTGCCGGCTGCTAAATAACGAACGAAGCTTTTTTTCGTAATCATCCAGTTTGTCAAGCTGCAAATCCCTAATCGCAATCTGAATGGATGCAACTGTACCAACTATATCCTTCTCCACCTTCTCCAAATCCTTATCGATGATCTCCTGCACTATATTTTCCTGCTGATAGAGCAATATCTTCTCTTGAACGTTGTAGAGTTGATACACCAGCTCCTCCCTGTAATTGGCTTTATATAAAATGGCCACGGGAGCCTCTTTCTCCACCGATTCACCTTCAGCCACCAAGAAGTTAACCCGTCCGTACTCAGGAGCATCATACACCTTTTCCTGCCGGATTACCAGAGCATCACCCTCATCCTTTAATAATATTTCCCCATATTGCACTATTCCGTAAGCCGGAGTACCGGTGGAGATGTATATGAGGTAATAACAGCCCATTATGACCGCAAACAAAAAAACAAAAAAGCGAAAGCGCACCCTTCTTTTGCCAATTACAAGGCCCTTACCCATAACCCCAATCCCTTCGAAGTTATTTTACTATATTTTTTATTTCTCCACAAAATAAAAAAATCCTCCAAAAACAAAAATATTCTGATTGCAACCGATCAGTCTAACATTTTCTTATGACTTTATGGACTTCTTTACGCTAATCCAACTACCATTCTTGCTGAATTTAATATCATCACATATGCTCTGCACTATTTTAAGCCCCCTTCCCCTTTCCAAAAGTAAAAAAGAATCGCAGGGGAAAATGCCTCTTTCTATCTCCCTGTAATCAAAACCCATCCCCTGATCCCTTATGCATATGGATACGGTATTATTATCCAATGCATGGATAATCACCGTCAATTTCTTGTCATCAAAGCACTTGTTCCCGTGGACGATGCCATTGACGATGAGTTCATTGATTACGAGGCGGAATTCATAATCCTCTTCCTCCTCCAGGCGATGCCAAGCGTTTATGCAATTCATTATTTCCGCTACCAGCTCTCTGACCATCCGTGGATTGGCTCCTACAATTTCCCTTTTAAACAACAACACCACCGGTATTACCTCCAAAACTGGTACTACTCAAGTCCAACTGACCAATTCAAATTGTTTTACTCTACAAAACGTGGCCTTTAATGCCCTCAATTATATAACTACCCTTATTTACGGCATTTAAACAGAACAACCGTCACCATTTCACGTCAAAACGATGGTTCAGATGCTGTTTTTAAACATATGCTTGAGCTTCCTCAAAATTTTTCGTTCAAGCCTTGAAATATACATCTGCGATACGCCCATTTCTTCAGCTATATCCTTCTGGCTTCGCTGATTATAAAAGCGCTCATATATGACCTTTTTCTCCACATCGTTCAGCTTGTCCATGATGCTGTCAATGAAGTCCCTATTTTCAACGTTTATATAGCCATCTTCTTCATGGCCTATTACCGCTGATAGTTCGGTTTCGTTATCCTCGTCTATATAATAATCCAGCGAAAGGGGATTGGCCTTTTGATTGGATTCCATAAGCTCTAAAACCTCTTCAACGGTCATATCCAAATATTCGGCAAGCTCCTCCGGTTTAGGCGAACGCCCAAGGGTAGCCGAAAGATGCGTCCTGGCTTCATCCAGCTTTTTGAGCATCTCGTTTTCCTTTCTGGACAACCGGATTATTCTGCTTTTATCGCGGAAATAGTTCTTTATCTCCCCGATTATGGTGGGAGTGGCAAAGCTGGAAAACTTATAGCCCTTATTTATATCATAACGCTCCAACGCCTTTATCAAAGCCAGAGAAGCCACCTGATACAGATCATCATAGTCGATTCCCCGATTGACAAACTTCTTGGCTATTATTTCGGCGATATATAAGTATTTCTGCACCAAAAGGTTTCTCAATTCTATGTCCCGGGTCTTACAATACTCCTTAAGCAAGATTTCCAGATTTTCCGCACCTGACTTTGTAGATGTCTGTATGCTCATTAAAAACTAACCCCCAAATTTTTTGTACATCTTTATACCCCTTAAAAAACCATTATCGATTGCTTTTTCCACCTGATCCATAATGGATTCCATTATATAAAAGCTAAGCTCTGACTGCTCCCTGTTAGAAAACAGCGCCTCTTGATGAACCGATTCAGATGCAAATATATCAATCCACATGCCTTCTTCCTTGTCCACCTTAAAAGTAAGCTCCAGCCATTCAACACCCTTATCCTGATTCATCACAAAAGTTCCAGCCTCAGACACCGCCATCTTTATATCCTCAATCTCATCCACATCAAAACCAGCTCGGCTGGCCACCGCTGAAGTCGTCAGCCGTATAACCAGCATGTACTCAGGCTTCGCCGGTACCTTCAAATAGACGCTATTCATGCTCATCATTCCTGCACCTCAATCAAAAATATTTTATCAAGCCCGGTGATTGTAAAAATTTTCTTGATGTATGGCTTTAGATTCTTTATGAATACATTGCCATCGTTATCCTTTACCCTTTTTAAAACGCCAATCAGCACGCCCAATCCGGTGCTATCAATATATTTAAGGTCCCTACAGTCTATAATTATGCTTGAATTATGCTGGTCCAAAAGGCTATGAAGTACCTCTTTGAGCTGAGGCGCATTATATACATCAACCTCGCCCGATAGAGAAACTTCCCATGTATTGGTAGAGGAATTATAATTATGAGTTATGTTCATGCAACCATCCCCTTTCTTCCAAAATACAGTTATCCGTCTGTAATTATACCATATCAAAACGATAAAATAAAAAAATTTTTCCCTCTTGACAGAATAATTTAAATGCTGTATATTAGTATTTGCCTTTAGAAAGTGACCAAAAGAGTCGGGGTGTGGCGCAGCTTGGTAGCGCACGTGCTTTGGGAGCATGGGGCCGGGGGTTCAAATCCCTCCACCCCGACCAGAGAGTGGCCCCTTGGTCAAGTGGTTAAGACACAGGCCTTTCACGCCTGTAACAGGGGTTCGAATCCCCTAGGGGTCACCAAAAATTGAGATAAGCAATGTGGGCCTTTAGCTCAGCGGTCAGAGCAGCCGGCTCATAACCGGTTGGTCCGGGGTTCGAATCCCTGAAGGCCCACCATAAATATGGCCCGGTAGTTCAGATGGTTAGAACGCTAGCCTGTCACGCTAGAGGTCGAGGGTTCAAGTCCCTTCCGGGTCGCCATTACCAGCCTCGGTAGCTCAGTCGGTAGAGCAGCGGACTGAAAATCCGCGTGTCGGTGGTTCGATTCCGCCCCGAGGCACCAAACGTGGAGGGGTGCCCGAGTGGCCAAAGGGGGCAGACTGTAAATCTGTTGGCGCAGCCTTCGGTGGTTCGAATCCATCCCCCTCCACCATAAAAATTAAAGGCGTGCGAAAGTGGTGGAATTGGCAGACGCGCTAGATTCAGGGTCTAGTGGGCTTCGGCCCGTGGGGGTTCGAGTCCCCCCTTTCGCACCAGTAAAATCAAGGGTTCCAGGGTTTTGAAAACCCTGGAAAAATTACTTTTAAACCAAAAATACTGCAATTTTACTGCAAATAAAATTACTTGATTTTTGGATAAATATGGCAAGTGGTGAGCTATCCCAA
>JAMNZI010000234.1 GCA_023622385.1 Bacillota bacterium
CTCTCAAGCTCGTGAGATTGTCAAAACGCTACCGGCGGATCAGCAGAAAATTCTCACCGATTATTTTGAGAAAACCAATTTGATTGCCGACCATGAGTGCCAGCACCTCTATGTACAGGGTGCAAAGGATTGCGTGGAGCTTCTCAAAGAGCTTGGCGCTCTGTAAGGAAACATAGGTAGACGGCCTCTGCATGAGCGGAGGCTGTTTTACATAGCTCAATGTTGCTTTTACTCAAATCTTATAAATATTGTTTTACTGCACTCACAAAATAAATATCAGAAAACACTTGACTACCCCCTTGGGGGCTGGCTTAAGATAATTTTGAGAGCAATTAGAATTGTGTTAGGAGGAAAGATTATGCTAATAAAAGAAGTTTGTGAGAAATGCAAGCTGACCAAAAAAGCGATAGAGTATTATGAGTCTAAAAATCTGATACATCCGCAGATACTCGAAAACGGATATAGGGATTACAGTGATGCCGATATATCTGCACTGAAAGAAATATCTGTGCTTAGAAAATGCGGCATCAGCATTGCCGACATTGCTGAGATACTAACCAGCTCAAACAAACCGGCGACTTTAGCCAAGTGCAAATATATTACAGAATTACGGATGCAGCGTCTGAGTGATATACAAAAGTGCATGGACAACCTGATTGCGGATTACGATGTGAATCGGGAATTTGACTATCTGCAAACACATGATGAGGATTTATACACCATAAAAGAGAAATTTGTTTTTGCTTTCCCCGGAAACTATGGCCTTTATGTATCTATGCATTTTGGCAGATTTCTAAACAGGACAATTGAAACTGAGGATCAACGAAAGGCCTATGATGCAATCGTGCAGTACCTTGATCATGTGGAGCTGTATCTGCCTTCAGAATTATCCGAGTTTATGGAAGCCTTCTTTAATGCAAGTGAAAAAATGGATGTGGCAAAAATAGAGGAAGAAACAAGTGGCAGGATGCAAGAGATGCTTACCGATGCAGATGGCTATTTAGAGCGCAACCGGGAAGAGATTGAACAGTATATTGAATTTAAAAGCTCTGATGAGTATAAGAGTTCCGAGGCAGCTAAATTTCAAAGGTTTATGCTGGATTTTCAAAAGGAAAGCGGCTATCAGGAAGTTTTAATAGCCAACATGAAAATACTCAGTCCCGCTTATGCTGAATATTTGAAAAAGGTTGAAGCGGCAAATGACATTATGCTGAAAAAGTTTCCGAAAGCAAAAGATATATATCAGTTAAATTAATGTGCGATAATTATATTTTTCTTCAGGGCGATCAATCACGGTCGCTCTTTTCTTTTGTCCAAAATCAGGAAAGGAGGTCGCCATGCCAAAAATTATCTTCACCTCGCAATATATGCGAGATGCCCCGCCAGCCCAGCTTGAAAACTATGTGAAGTACATCGGAACCCGTGAGGGTGTAGAAAAAATTGACGAGAGCAAACTGCTGCTTCCGGCTACCGTAAAGCAACAGCAGCTTATCCATCAACTGATTCGAGATATTCCTTCCGTCAAAGAAATGCTGGAGTATACCGATTACCGTGAGAACCCCACCATCGGCAATGCTACCGAGTTTATCTCCCTTGCCTTGGAACAAAACCTCAATCTCATCGGCAAGAGGGAAAACTATGTGGAGTATATCGCAGACCGTCCTCGTGTGGAACGAATCGGCGAGCATGGCCTATTCACCGATGCCGGAGTACCGGTGGTACTGGCGCAGGTGCAAGAGGATGTGTGCAAACACAAAGGCGCCGTCTGGACTCATGTCATCAGCCTGCGCCGAGAGGATGCCGCAAGGCTTGGTTATGACAGCGGTAAGCAGTGGCAGGATTTACTCCGCAGCAAAAAAGCTATGCTCTGCAAACATATGAAAATCGACAGTGAGAATCTTCGATGGTATGCCGCTTTTCATAATGAAAGCCATCATCCCCATGTGCATCTCATGGTCTACTCTGTCAAGGACAATGACGGCTTCCTTACTGCTCCTGCCATTGAAGCCATGCGCTCGGAGCTGGCACATGATATTTTCCGTCAGGACTTCGCCCATATTTATGAGCATCAGAATGAAGTCCGCAGCCAGCTTAAACAAGGTGCCGCTGATGTGATGGCCGAGCTGTTTTCACAGGTACAGGATCGTGTCTGTGAAAACAAAACCATCGAAGTGGATCTGCTGATGTTGGCTCGGCGACTTCAAAGCACAGGGGGCAAAAAGGTGTATGGGTACCTCAAGGCAGATGTAAAAGCCATCATCGACCGCATCGTGGATGAGCTTGCCAAGGAGGAACGGATCGACAAGCTGTACCGGACATGGAACGACTGGCAGAATGAAATCCTCAAAACCTATACCAATAAGCTGCCACCCCTTGCTCCGCTTTCTCAGCAGAAACAATTTAAAAGCATTAAAAACATGGTGATTGCCGAAACGTTGCGCTTGAGCAATCACCATTTCTCATTTGAGGATGAATCTGCACCGGAACCGGAGCTGCCGGAGCCTGTAGATGGTGAGCTAAATGAAACCTTCATGGAGCCTGCCGATATAGTCTTTCGTGCCGAGTGGAACAAACAATACAAACTGGCAAGAAAATATCTCTACGGCAGCGAGGATGTGCCGCAGGATTTTAATGAGGCGTATCAGCTGTTCAATCTTGAAGCAGAACTTGGAAATGCTTTGGCCATGCATGATCTCGGCAGAATGTTTGCCGATGGCTTGGGACGTGATATTGATTTACAGGTGGCTCATGCATGGTATGAAAAAGCTCTGGCCGCTTTTTTATCCGCAGAGGAAGAAAAGCCTAAGCCCTATCTGGAATACCGCATAGGAAAAATGTACGCTGCCGGTCTTGGAACCAAACAGGACTATGGGCAGGCCGCCTCATGGTTTCAGGAGGCGGTGGATAAGAACCACAAGTACGCCCAATATTCTCTCGGTAGTCTGTACTATCGTGGTCAGGGTGTTCCGCAGGATTATGCGGAAGCGCTCCGGCTCTATACTCTTTCTGCCAATCAGGGAAATCCCTATGCGGATTATGAGCTTGCCAAAATGTACCGTGATGGTGTCGGCACGCCGGTGGATACCGCTATATCCGATCAGCGTTTCAAAGCTGCTTTTTCCGGTTTTTATCGGCTGGAAAAGGACAGCCACGATGATAAATTGCAATACCGCCTCGGTCAGATGCTCTATACCGGAACCGGCACGGACAAGGATGTACAGGCTGCAGTTTCCTATCTGGAGAAATCGGCGCAGCTCGGAAATGTAAATGCTCAATATCTGCTGGGCAAGGTGTGTCTGGAAGCCAGTATCGGAAATCCAGCGCAGGCGGTTACTTGGATGAGCAAAGCAGCAGAGGCCGGAAACGCAGGAGCGCAATATGCTCTCGGTAAGCTGTACCGGGATGGCGCTCATGTGGAGAAAGATATTCAAAAGGCGGCGGCTATGTTTACAGCCGCCGCAGAACAGAAAAATGAGTACGCCGCCTATCAGCTTAGCAGGCTCTATCTTGCCGGTACGGATATCAGTAAAAATGTTTCCGAAGCGGTCAAGTGGCTTACGCTCTCCTCCGACCTTGGCAATGCCTATGCAGGGTACTCACTGGCGAAGCTGAATCTTACCGGCGATGGTGTTCCCAAGGATGTCGACAAGGCAATCTGGCTATTCACCTTATCCGCAGAGAAGAAAAATGAGTATGCAGCCTATCAGCTCGGCAAGCTCTATCTCCAGGGCGAAGATGTGCCAAAGGATGTGGAAGCCGCCATCCGCTGGCTTATCGCTTCCGCTGAACAGGGAAACCAGTTTGCGCAGTATGCTCTCGGCAAGCTGTATTTTTATGACGGCGATGTTCCCCGTGACAAGGAAAAGAGCCTTTACTGGCTGGGGCAGTCTGCGGCGCAGGGCAATGTCTATGCGCAGTATCTGATTGACAACATCAACAGCTATCGCAATCCCTCGGTGTTGCTGGCCGCCACTCGGCTCATGCACCGGCTGGAAAACCTGTTCCGTGAGGACTACCGCAGAACCGCCGGAGCTGCCGCTGATCACATCGATCGCAAGCGCAGACGGAAACTGCAGGAGAAAAAGCAGGCGCAGGGTCACAAGCGTGATGATCATGAGCCGCAACAAATTCATTTATGATGGGAGGTTTTATTGTGTCAGGCTATATCTATTTTACAGACGAACAAAAGGAGCGAGCCAATTCGGTAGATTTGGTGGACTTCCTCCAGCGGCAGGGCGAAAAACTCCTGCCCTCCGGCAGAGATA
>JAMNZI010000022.1 GCA_023622385.1 Bacillota bacterium
CGTTGTTAAAAAGCCTAGATACAGAAAAGTTTGAGACGGCACTTTCTCCGCCTACAACGGTCACCTTATCAATGGTGAGCCCCGAATCCTCAATATAATCCAGTATGTCTTTATCAACCGTTTTCTTTCCACACAACAACAGCGGTTGTCCTAGCTTGGCCGCCAGCGGCGCAGCAGATAACGCATCGGCAAAGTTATAGCCAGTAGCAAGAAATGCGCCGTTCTTGATACTGCTGTAAGTTTCTGCAATCTCCAGCGCGGTCAGTTCCCTGTTGTTACCGTATATGCGCCTGACATCTATCCCCATACCTTTTAGGGCCTCGACCACGCTGTCGGATACAACGCCTGGACCGCCTATGACATCAACCTGCTTTATGTTTAAATCCTCTAGCGCCTTCCGCGTAGCCTCAGGTATCACTTTTTCATAGACGAATAAAATGGGTAAGTTGGCAATGGCAGCAACAGGTGAAACAGCAAGGGCATCTGGAAAATTAGAACCGGTTACTATTACAGCCTTGCCCGACGGAGCGCCAACGAGCTTGGCTATTTCGGCAGCGGTTGCTGCTCTATCCTGCCCGTACACTCGCTCAACGCTCAACCCTTTGCTCTCAAGCGTTTGCTTGACTTTATCGGATACCGCATTGGGCCCGCCCAATATGTACGCCTTTTTCGCCTTCAGCCTGTCTATTTCCTGGGACACGGCAGGTAGCAGGCTATCCTTCTTGGTGATGAGAAGCGGAGCATTCAACTTATATGCCAATGGCCCACCAGCCAGGCTATCTGGAAAATCTTCCCCGCTGGCAACTATCACGGTATCGGCGGTCTTCCAGCCCGCCTTGCTTATAGCCGCCGAGGTTTCATATCTATTACTGCCGGCTATACGCTGATAGCTGTTCTGGGCAAAGGCAGGTAAAGGGATGACGCTTGACAGCAATACCAGCAAAAGCGAGCAGACAACGATCAATGCAAGAAATCTCTTGTGCAAGTTACAATTCCTCCTCCCCCAACTTTAGAAGTTCGACATCACCGTAGCTTTAAGTCTTACTCACAAATTTTTGATACGCTTTTTTGCCATATTTACCAGCCAAGCCACCTCTTCAACCCTGAAAAGGTAAACAAGGACAAAATACACCAAAGCGCCAAGTGCTATAATACATCCCAGCACCAGAAGGCCCATCAGTCCGCCGGATGAAAGGCCCTGCCCTGCCACAAAGCTGTTTAGCCAGTACACAACAAGCCCCATTATAAGCGACGCTACAACGCACTTTAAAAACGCGCCAAGCAGTTTTCTCCCGCCTATGTGGCCCAGCCGCTTTCTCAACTTTGTAAACAAAAGTATGGTCATAACCATGGCCGACAGGCTGGTGGCCAGTGCCAATCCATCGTGCTGCATAAACCTGACCAGGATTAGGTTCAATATAATGTTGAGAACCACCGTGAACACGCCGTTTATCATGGGCGTTTTGGTATCCTGCAGCGAATAAAAGGTCCTATTGAGCACGTCGCGGTAACCATAAAACACCATGCCCAGCGAATAAAACATGAGCGCCGAAGCAGTCATGGCAGTTGCCCTTGCGTCAAACCGTCCCCTCTCGAACAACGCCGACACTATGGGTTGCCTTAAAACCACCGCTCCAACGGTAATGGGAAGTATGATGAGGGTAATGACGTTAAGGGCCTTTACAAGCCTGTCCTTGAAGCCTTCCATATCCTTCTCCGCGCTAAGGCGCGAAAGCAGCGGATATATGACGGTGGCCAGCGATACGGTAAATAGGCCGTATGCAAAGCCGTTCAGCTTGTTGGCAAAGTTGAGCGCCGAGATGCTACCCTCGGGCAAACCTGAAGCCAGCATCCTGTCAATCAGGGCGTTGACCTGCTGCACCATAGAGCCCAGCATAACAGGAAAGGCCAAAGTTATGACCTTCGACACATATGGATCCCTGAAATTAAGTTCACTTTTGTAGCGGTATCCCCTTTTAAACGCACCGATCAGCAGCATAGAAGCTTGTATAATCGAACCAACAAGGGTACCAAGTACCAAGCCATACGGCCCTACGATATCGCTTAAAAGAAGCATCGCTATGATCACGACGTTGTTTGGTATGCCAATGAGAGCAGGTAATGCAAACTCGCTATTGGCCTGCAGGTACCCGATAAAGACCTGGCATATACCGATAAACACCACCATGGGAAAGGTTATCCTGGTAAAGGCAGTCGCCAGCTTGAGAACCTCTCCCTTAAAGCCCATGGCAATCAAGGAAACGATGGGACGCGTAAGCACCATGCCCAGCACAGCCAGAGAAGCGCTTGAAACGAGCACCGCATTGAGCACCTTGTTGGTAAAGCGAATGTCCTCATCAGGCCCGCCTTCCACCCTTATGCGCGAGTAAAGGGGGATAAATGTAGTGGTGATTGCCGTCGCTATGCTGGAAAACAAGGTCTGCGGTATGGTAAGGGCTACCAGATATGCATCGGTAACATATGTGGCACCGTACGCACTACCCAGGAGTATCTCCCTTAAAAAACCGGTGACCTTGCTGACCAGCGTGATCATGATAACCAGAATTGTGGCCTTTTTATAGCTTATCTGTTGCTCCATCCTTACACCCCTTAACCTTTTGTTTTGTCCCCCCGAGGCGGGAACACCTTTAAAAAGCCTGTTACCCTTTCAGGCACCCTCAGTTTTCGTATCGTAACTATTATAATATGCCTGATACAGATTAGCAACCATTTGGAGCCTAAAACCACGCAAACCTAAAATTACTCCTCCACCACCGCGCGGCACAGCGCCCCCTGACGAAGTAAAGCACCATTCTTTGCCCGTATGCCCTCCTGTATGACCAGATAATACTCCCTGCCGTTCTGAAGCTTTTCTTCCGGCACTACTTTGACCTGGGTATCGCTCACCTGGTAAACCGAACATGAGATGCGCTGGCCTGTCTCGGAGTCTATAAGCTGTATTTTCTCCTTTGCCCCATCGGCATCCACCGGCTTTGAAAAGGTTAACGTAAACTCCTTGTCAGCCTTAACTTTCAAAACAGGGACTTCATCGTAATAGGGATAATACCACTTGTGCAGCTCGCGCTCATCGCTCCTTTGCCAGCCATCATCGGTACCTATATACAGCGCTTTTCCTTCACTTAACGCACTTTCTACTATATTACGGTAGGCTTCCCAGTACTCATCAGCCCGGGCTTTGCTTAAGTCCACATCCAAAATGTCATCTTTAATCTGTACTGCCGTAAATCCTTTCTTGGAATCCCTATTTTCAGCATCACCACTCAAAAGAAGGATCGCTGCGTTTAAGAGAAACTCATCCTCCAGATCCAAATCGGGCTTCAAACCCACACCGTTTATCTGCCTGCCGGAAGGAGTATAAAAATACCCAACGGTAAGCTTCAGCACGCTCCCATCGCTTAAAGGAAACAGCGACTGTATGCTGCCCTTGCCAAATGTATTGCTGCCCAGCAGGTACACCTTGCCGTACTCCTGCAATGCCCCTGCAAATAGCTCCGATGCGCTGGCAGTAAACTCGTCAACCAGCACCAGAGTTGGCAAATCAACCTGCAAATTAGACTGGCTAAATACATTATACCTACCCTCGCTTCTCATATACACCAGCGTGACCGGTCGACCGCCAGTAAAATATCCGGCCATGTCCACACTCGACTGAAGGTACCCTCCTCCATTCCCCCGCAGGTCGATAATGAGCCCTTTTACACCTTTACCTTTCAACTCCTTAAGCGCCTGCTCAAATTGAGCAGCGGTATTCTCACCAAATGACCATACCCTGATATATCCCACTCCATCGATGAGTTCCCATTCCACAGTAGGCAGAGCTATCTTCTTGCGTAGCACCGATACCGAAAATACAGTCTTGTCCCTCTTTATGGTAAGTAGCAACCTCGTGCCTTCTTCACCTTTTATATGTACTATAGCCTCGGATAAATCCAGATCCCTTAAAACCACGCCGTCGGCGGACAGAATAATATCGCCTGGCTTAATCCCTGCTTCCTCTGCCCCAGAACCCTTATAAACTGACAAAACCAGCACACCATCCGTAACTTTTTCCACAGCAACCCCTATTCCCACAAACTCCATTTCAATGGAGTCGATAAACGCCTCGTACTCGTCGGCAGTCATGTAAGAACTATAGAGATCACCTAGCCTATGAAGCATCTCTTCTATGGAATTGGCCTTAAGGACATTATCGTC
>JAMNZI010000132.1 GCA_023622385.1 Bacillota bacterium
GTGACACCGGCAAAATCGAACACAGGATATTTAAGGATATAGTTGAGTATTTATACAAAGGCGATTGTCTGGTAATCAACGATACTCGGGTGATTCCCGCACGGCTTCTGGGCAGGCGGGCCGATACCGGCGGTAAGATTGAGTTTGTGCTGCTCAATCAAATAGACGATAAACGATGGGAAGTTTTAGTAAAGCCCGGCCGAAGGGCGCAAATAGGTTCTGTTTTCGTGTTTGGAGATGGGCTGCTTGAGGCCAGAGTCCTTGACAGGACTCCTGAAGGTGGCCGTATAGTGGAGTTTCAATATGAGGGCGTCTTCAACGAGATTCTGGACAATGTGGGGATTGTGCCGCTTCCGCCCTACATCCGAAAGCAAATAGATGACCCTGAACGGTACCAGACCGTGTATGCTAAGCATCGCGGGTCAGTGGCAGCGCCCACTGCAGGACTTCATTTTACTATCCCGCTGCTTGAGAAAATCCAGGCTTCGGGGGTGAATATCGTCAGGGTAACCCTTCACGTGGGTCTGGGGACTTTCCGCCCCGTAAAAGTGGACAATGTAGAGCAACACCGGATGCACGAGGAGTATTACAGGATCAGCGACGAGGCTGCGCAGGTTATAAACGAGACTAAGGAAAGAGGCGGTCGCGTGATTGCGGTGGGGACCACTTCCACAAGGGCCCTTGAATCTTCGGCTGATGACAGCGGAAGGGTGCATCCAACCGAAAGGGGTTGTACTGACCTGTTCATCTACCCGGGCTATAAGTTCAAGGTGGTGGATGCGCTCATCACCAATTTCCATCTGCCCAAGTCTACCCTGCTCATGCTGGTGAGCGCCATGTGCAGCCGCGAGGAGATACTCAGGGTATATCAGGAGGCCATAAAGGAGAAGTACCGCTTCTTCAGCTTTGGGGATGCTATGCTGATACTTTGAGGCTGTTTTATTAATATGCTTTGACATTGGGTTTGTCATCATGTGATATAGTATAGCCCGTGTTTTTGTAAAATTTAAGGATGTTGGAATTTTTGCAGTGTGAGGTGAAACATGAGCTTTAGGTTTGAGGTTATAAAGGAGTGTTCAAAAACCGGTGCAAGGCTGGGCAGGGTGTATACCCCTCATGGCAGCTTTGAAACGCCAGTGTTTATGCCGGTGGGCACTCAGGCTACGGTGAAGGCTTTGACGCCCAGGGACCTCAAAGAAATAGATGCCCAGATAATACTGGCCAATACCTATCATTTATATTTGCGGCCGGGACATGAGCTGATCAGGCAGGCCGGTGGCTTGCATAAGTTCATGAACTGGGACAGGCCCATACTTACTGATAGTGGTGGCTTTCAGGTATTCAGCCTGGCCGATTTAAGGGAGATAACCGATGAGGGGGTTCATTTTCGCTCGCATTTGGATGGTTCAAAGCATTTCATAAGCCCTGAAAAGGCCATAGAGATCGAGAATGCGCTGGGTGCGGATATCATAATGGCCTTTGACGAGTGCGTGCCCTACCCCTGCGATTATGAAACTGCGAAAGATGCCGTTGAGAGGACGACTAGGTGGGCTAAACGCTGCAAGGCCGCTCACCAGCGGGGGGATCAGGCGCTTTTTGGCATCATTCAAGGCAGCGTTTTTAGGGACCTCAGGATGAGAAGCCTTGAGCAGCTGCTGGAGCTCGATTTTCCCGGATACGGCATAGGTGGGCTTAGCGTGGGCGAGCCTAAGCCTTTGATGTACGAGATTTTGGAGCACATAACACCTGCCATGCCCAGGAATAAGCCCAGGTATTTGATGGGTGTGGGGTCGCCCGATTGCTTAATTGAAGGGGTTATAAGAGGAGTGGATATGTTTGACTGCGTGCTTCCCACCAGGACGGCCAGGACGGGGTTGGCTATGACAAGCCGTGGGAAGGTGATGCTGCGCAATGCGCCGTATCAATGGGATTTTGGCCCTCTTGATCCCGAATGCGACTGTTACACCTGTAAAAACTTTTCCCGCGCTTACTTGAGGCACCTGGTAAAAGCGCGAGAGATACTGGCTGCTATATTGATCAGCCTTCACAATGTAAGGTTCTTAATACGGCTTATGGAGGAAATAAGGGAAGCCATAAGGAATGACTGCCTACTTGAGTATAGGGAAAGCTTTTTTGAAAAGTATGGATATGAGGGTGAAGAATAAATTATGGGCGATTTAAAGCAAGCTGATTGTTGGAAATTTTGTTTTCGATGATGCTGAAAAGATAAAAAGCAAATTGGCAGGATTTGATTTTTATGTTATACTTATTCTGACTGCACCATGAATGTTTAAAGTAGTTGAGTAAACAGGAAAAGCGAGTTTTGTAATAAGCGTAATATTTTAATTTTTAGGAAAGGAAGGGAAGAATATGCCTTCACAGGAAGCGAGCACCACGGCACTTTTGATTCAATCCTTGCTCCCATTTGTGATGCTGATAGTAATCTTTTATTTTATGATCATCAGGCCTCAAAGGAAACGGGAAAAAGAGACCAGGGAGATGTTGGCCTCTTTGAAAGTAGGGGACAATGTCACTACCATAGGTGGAATTTGCGGGAAGATAGTGCGCATCCGCGATGACATCATTACCATAGAGGTAGGGCCAGACAAGGTGAAGCTGGTACTCGAGAGATGGGCTATCCGCAGCGTAGACAGGCCTATTTCGGCGGATTGATTGAACTGTTCAGATGGGTATCTAGTTTTTCAGGCTTTATCTGTCGTTTGTGAATGGGTAAAGCCTTCTTATTTTTGTGCCCTTTTGCTTGTCATACTTTGCACCTGCACGGCATAAAAGTAAAGTGAGAAAGCAATGTGAAGGGATGGGGAGAGCAAGATGAGGAGCATCAAAAAGAATTCCGTGCAGGTCGATAGAAACAGCGTTATATACAGCGGCCTGGTGATATTGAAGGCCTCGCTTCTAGCGGTTATAGTGACTCTTGTGGGCTTTCTGATATTTGCTGTAGTGATGAAGCTGGCAAATCTGCAGGAGACTATAATCCCGCCGGTAAATCAGGCCATTCGCATAATAAGCATTGCCTTGGGCGGCGCCGTTGCAGCCCGTAGCAGCCGCACAAGAGGCTGGCTCAAGGGTGCGCTGACAGGGTTTCTGTATATTGTATGGGCCATCGCGATAAGCGCCATATTCGGAGGTAGATACGCTTTTGATACCGTACTCTTATCGGATGCTTTGTTGGGCATCGTAGTGGGCGCCATTGGGGGAATCATAGGTATAAATCTTGAATAGGGTAAAAATGCGAAAACGCTTTGTGAAGATTGACAAATTAGAGGTGTATCTTATATACTTTAGGTATGCTTTAGGTGTGAGTGCTGCATAGATACTGTCACGACGCAGAGAGTATTCAGACAGAGCTGTGATGCGTAGCCAGCAATTGCGAAGGAGTAGAATAGAAGTGAACCAGAAGGATATTCGGTGGAGACAGAGATTCGAGAACTTTGAAAGAGCATATAAACTTCTTTCTTCGGCTATTGCAAATTTTGAAAACCTTAGCTTACTTGAGAAAGAAGGATTAATCCAAAGATTTGAATATACTTTTGAATTAGCTTGGAAAACATTAAAAGATTATTTAGAATCACAAGGAGTTATAGCAGGATTTCCAAGAGAAGTTATTAAAGCGGCTTTTCATTATGGATTAATAGAAGATGGGGATATATGGCTGGATATGCTGGAAAAAAGGAATCTTATGGCTCATACTTATGATGAGGAACGTTTTAAATTAGTCGTAGAGAAGATTAGGGAGAGCTATTATCCAGCTATATCCCAAGTATACAAATGTTTGGGAGATAGGTTATGAGTTTTGGTATCTCAAAAAAAAGTTATGATTATATAATATATGCATTATCTCAGTATCCAGCAATTGAAAAGGCTGGAATTTTTGGAAGTCGTGCGATGGGAGTCTATAAAAACGGCTCGGATATTGACTTGGTCATTTATGGTAGAAATATTACGCCGGAGGTTGTGACCAGGGTAAGTGTGATGTTAAATGAAGAATTACCTGTACCTTATTATTTCGATATAGTCCATTATGATTCATTAAGAAATGACTCTTTAAAGAGCCATATTGATAAATATGGAAAGATTTTTTACTACCGTGAAAAAAATTATTCGAGTTCAAAAAACTAAAAAA
>JAMNZI010000016.1 GCA_023622385.1 Bacillota bacterium
GTGCGAACATATATCTTGCCCAGCACGTTGTTCCCTTGATCTATGGCAACGACGTTGATGCTGACCGATCCAACATCAACCCCTAAAAAGACCTTCTTTGTATTCATCGATTTTACTCCTCCTTTTTTGCTCCAGTAAATCCACAAAAGCTTCTAACCGGGTAAAATAGCCCGCCTCGCCCGTCATTTCATCCACCACAAGGGTCATTATAGGTGTACCATAATCTTGATAAACCTTGGGTAGTATGCTCTCAGCTACAATTTCAGGCATACAACCAAATGGCATTATTTGGATTATCCCATCCAAACCGCATTCAGAATAGTATACGCTGTTGGCTATAGTCTGCCAAGCATGCCCGCCAACGCATAAATTCAGGTAAGGTGCCGCTTTCTTCAATATCCTCTTATGCCTCATCTTATGTTTGACATCCAGAGAAAGGTGGACCTTCACCCATTCGTTAAGGGTGAGGCTCCTGTAAACTTCTACCCCCAGATAGCCGAGCTTTTTTTCAATGTTGAGGTTAACATATGGTTCTATAAGGGTATATATCTCTCCAACCAGGCCTATTTTCAAAGGCGATACACCGGTTTTTTCCTCTATCTGGTTCAATATTCCCTTATATTTTCTAATGGTTTCCAGTATTTCATAGCTGCCATGCTTGCCCATTACTTCTCGTTCAAAGCGGTATAGCCTGCTGTCGGTATCTCCCCTACTCACCTCCCTGGCCCTCTTCTTCAAGGCTATATCCAGCATCTCATCAGCCTCTTCCACTATGATCGATGCCCTCCTGAATGCCCGTGCTATACTTGCCCAGGAGTTTTTACCGGCAAGTTTCCTAATTCTCTCTATAAACGCCCTATAATCGGAATTCGGCGGATCGAATATGATTATATCCACGTCATAACCCAGATCCTTGAGGATCTCCTTTTGCACCACCCCATAATAGCCGAACCTGCAAGG
The DNA here is from genome assembly GCA_023622385.1 of Bacillota bacterium. Lineage (GTDB taxonomy): Bacteria > Bacillota > Clostridia > Caldicoprobacterales > Caldicoprobacteraceae > Caldicoprobacter. The sequence continues at coordinate 961 of JAMNZI010000016.1, forward strand.
GCCGCAGCTTCCGGTTATTATTATGGTATCGGCTCCCTTTTCTATGCTTTCGATATAATTCCCTATGTTGATCTTGAGGGGCAAGCACGCCATTTCAGGCGAAAGCTTGGTGCCGATCTCCAAAGTCCTCTCGGTGATGGTGGGCGGCACTATAACCTCTATGCCGAGGTCGTCGAGCAATCCCTTAATGGCCAAATACGCTTGTCCCATATGCGGAAATGTAACCTTCACGCCTATTCCTCCATTCGATCATGTCTATAAACGCCTCCAAGCGCGTATTAAACCCTGCCTCACCGCTGTGCTCATCAACGGTAATCAAAGCACTAGGTATTCGGTACAACCTGTGATTATACCTTTGAAGCAGTTCAACGATAAAAGCATCGATGCCACAGCCAAAGCTGGATAAAAATATGATGCCGTCCACCTTTTTACCTTTCAGCATGGCAAGCCCGCTACCCAATAGTTTTTTCCCGTAGCTCCAGAAAAGCTTCTTTGGCAGCTGTGCACACACCTCCTCAATTTGTGACTGAGCAATGTTCTCGGGTACCAAGACGGCATACCCTCTGGCTCTGAGCTTGGCTATAAGCCTCATGCTGATGAACTCATCGTACAGCAGATATGGATGTCCTATAAGGCCTATTACCCCTTTAGCTTCTACCTCCTCAATAGGTTTGTCATCATTGAGTATATCAATGGGCGTCTGGCCTTCCTTCAAAAGCAAATCATAATCGTGTTGATTTGCCATGGCTTTCTGCAAAGCCCGGGCTGCTTGAGAATACCTGGCGCCGATCATTTTACCCAATTCCATATAACCTCTATGCACATCCTTGAGATTACGATGGGCGTTGCAATTAAGCACTATCAAATGGGGCAACCCTTTTATTGAGCTTTTTATCATCTCGGGCAAACCTATAAACTTTGGACATATATATTCATCTGGATATATGCTGACCAACCTGGGAATGAATATGGCATCTACCTTCCCTATAAGGTTGGCGACGTGGCCATGGAACAGCTTGATGGGTAAGCAGGCATCATCAACGCAACTCGTCACCCCGCTGTCCAACACTGCTTTTGAAGTTGTTGATGAGATAACCACCTGGTGTCCTAGCTCTTTGAAAAAGCTATACCACAAGGGGTAATAGTTATAATATAGCAACGCTCTGGGGATCCCGATTCTCAAATGCAGCCTCCTCCTCCAAAGAATTATATCAACTTAATCACATCTATAATATTATTGACCAATATTTTGTAACTTATAATAGGTGTATAGCCGACTTAAAACCTGCAATCTTTACCTAAAGCGCGAAAGGTGTTGTCTTAAGGCCCACTCCTTGTGATATAAAAAACCTCATCAATGGGATGTGAACTAAAATCATGAATTGGGTATTTATTGGATAATTGTAAAACTTATGAAAACCAACTATTGCTTTAACAATAAAAATGTTATATACTAAAACTAGAATATAATGAAGGGGGATAGGTATTATGAAAACCGTAAATATAAATCTAACCACAGCTGAGAGCGTAAAGAAATTCGTCAATATAGTCAGCAAATATCCTTATGAGATAGACATTCGTTCGGGGCGTTATGTGGTTGATGCAAAGTCGATTCTTGGCATTTTCAGCTTGGATCTCAGCAAGCCTGTAACGTTGGAGATATATTCAGATGACTGCGATGATTTCTTGGAAGAGATAAAGGAATACATAATTTAAAAGAACACCTCCAAGGTGTTCTTTTTGTCAATGGTTCATGTATATTTGCTCGTTTGAGGTGAAGAAATGCCGGACCAAGCTGCCCACCTGGCTGAACACAAATTATCAATACTGTATTACCTTTACTCCGTGGACATACCGCTCACCAACAGCCAAATCACCCAGTTTTTTTTGGAAAACAACGTGATGAATTATTTTGACCTGCAGCAGTTGTTGGGAGAGCTGGTGTCGTCTCAGCACATAAGCTGCTTGGATACCGGCCATAAAAGCTTTTATAGCCTTACTTCCACGGGGCTTAAAGCTTTGAACTTTTTCAAAAACCGCATTCCGGAATGGCTTCGCGAGGCAATAGATGTATATGCCAGACAAAATCGGAATCGTTTTAAGAGAGAAAACCAAATAGTAGCCGAGTACAAGAGGATTTCCCCCGATGAATACGAAGTGACCTGCAAGGTAATGGAAAACGATATTACCTTAATCGAACTAAAACTGAGCGTAACCGATAGCAAACAGGCTAGGATCATCTGCAACAACTGGGACAGCAAAGCCCCCGAGGTATATAAATTCATCATACAGAGCTTGAGCGTTTAATCGCTAGTTAATACAAAAAGCCCATAGTAGGGAATGAAAAAGATGTTCCCCTGCCATGGGCTTTTTCATTGATTACACCGTGAGCAATACATCCGCATTATCATCTATTCTAAACACTAGCTGGCCATTTTGGGCGTCTATGGTTACGCTACAGCCGCTATGCAGCTCTCCGGCAACTATTCTCCATCCCAGCTCGGTCTCTATAGTGTGCTCCATAAAGCGCTTGATTGGACGGGCACCATATACCGGATCAAAGCTTCGATCAGCAATAAGTTCTTTTGCAGCTTGAGTCAACTTAAGCTCTATTCCCCTTTCCCTTACCCTCTCTTTTATTTCATTGAACCTTAAATCCACAATCCTGTTTACCTCTTCTTTCCTCAAAGGTTTAAACAACACTATTTCATCTATGCGGTTTAAAAACTCGGGACGAAAGTATCTTTTCAGTTCAGACATTACCTGGCTTCTGGTATTCTGGTCGATATCGCCCCTATCCTTTAATCCTTCCATCAAAATGGGTCCCCCGATGTTGGAAGTCATGATGATGACGGTATTTTTAAAGTCTACAGTATGCCCCTGGCTGTCAGTCAGCCGCCCATCATCCAACAGCTGCAGCAAAATATTGAACACATCGGGATGGGCCTTCTCAATTTCATCAAACAGCACAACCGAATAAGGCTTGCGCCGCACCGCTTCAGTCAGCTGACCGCCTTCATCGTATCCTACATAGCCCGGCGGCGCACCTATTAACCTGGATACGGAAAATTTCTCCATATATTCGGACATGTCAATCCTGACCATATTGTCTTCTGTATCAAACAGCACATTGGCCAACGTCCTGGCCACTTCGGTCTTACCAACTCCTGTGGGCCCCAAGAACAGGAACGAACCTATGGGACGCCTTGGATCCTTAAGCCCTGCCCTAGCCCGTATGACCGCATTGACTACCGCCTTTATGGCTTCATCCTGCCCGATAACCCTCTCATGCATTATATCCTCCAGGCGTAACAGCTTTTCCCTCTCACTTTCCATAAGTCGCGCCACTGGTATCCCCGTCCATCGTGAAACCACCTGTGCAATCTCCTCTTCGGTTACCTCCTCTTTGAGCAGTCGCTTGTCATAATCTAGAGACTCCAGCTTCATCCTCTGCTCTTCCAGCTCCTTCTCCAGCCTGGGCAGGACGCCATACTGAAGCTCGGCCATCTTGTTGAGGTCATACTGCCGTTCGGCCTGTGCTATCTGAGCCTTGGTATCCTCGATTTCCTGCTTTATCTCCTTGATCTTGCGAATTATATCCTTCTCCATTTCCCACTGCGCCACCATGGCATTTGACTTCTCTTTAAGCTCGCTTATTTGTCTCATTATGCTCTCAAGCCGCTGTTTTGAAGCCTCGTCGGTCTCCTTTTTCAATGCCTCCTTTTCGATCTCAAGCTGCATGAGCTTCCGGGTTATGACGTCCAGTTCGGCAGGCATGCTGTCGATTTCGGTCCGCAGCATGGCGGCGGCTTCATCCACCAGGTCAATGGCCTTATCGGGCAGGAATCGCTCGGTAATATAGCGGTGAGACAGTACAGCCGCAGCAATCAGGGCATTGTCCTTTATCCTTACGCCGTGGTGAATCTCAAACCTCTCCTTCAAGCCCCGCAATATGGATATGGTGTCCTCGACGCTGGGCTGCTCAATGAGTACGGGTTGGAACCTCCTCTCGAGAGCAGCATCTTTCTCGATGTATTTCCTATACTCATCGATGGTGGTGGCGCCAATGCAGTGGAGCTCACCCCGAGCCAGCATGGGCTTAAGCAGATTACCAGCATCCATTGCACCTTCTGCTTTACCGGCACCCACTATGTTGTGGATCTCATCAATGAAGAGTATTATCTCGCCGTTAGAATCCTCTATTTCCTTGAGCACCGCTTTTAGCCTTTCCTCAAACTCCCCTCGGTATTTGGCCCCTGCAATCAATGCACCCATGTCAAGGGCAAATATCTTTTTATTTTTGAGCGACTCGGGTACATCTCCTTTTAGTATGCGCTGGGCCAAGCCCTCCACCACAGCGGTCTTACCCACTCCCGGCTCGCCAATCAGCACCGGGTTGTTCTTGGTCCTGCGGCTCAGTATGCGGATTACCCTGCGTATCTCCTCATCCCGGCCTATGACGGGATCCAGCTTGTTTTTTCGCGCTTCCTCCACCAGCTCGCGGCCAAATCGCTTTAAAGCCTCATAGGTCTCTTCTGGATTTTGGCTGGTTATCCTCTGGCTTTTTCTTATCTCCGCAAGCTTTTTGAGGAACTTTTCCCTAGTAATGCCATAACGGCTGATTATCCTCTTGGTCGAATAGCTGGTATCATCTAATATAGCAAGGTATAAGTGCTCAACGCTTATATACTCATCCTTAAATTCCTTTGCTTGTTTCTCAGCCCTTATTAAAACTTGGTTGAAGCCAAGGCTGGCATAGGGCTGAACGTTGCCCATGACCTTGGGGCGCCTCTCAACTTCGTTCTTCAAATCACGGGCATAGGCATCTACATCTACATCCATGCCCTTGAGCATCCTGGGAATAAGGCCGTCTTTCTGTTCCACCAGCACCAAATGGAGGTGTACAGTATCCAACTCCTGTTGTCCCTTATCTATCACCAACTTTTGCGCTTCCATCAAGGCTTCCTGGGCTCGCTGGGTAAACCTTTCAAAATTAATCATTCCTCATCCCCCCTTGGATTCCATTGAGAGATCTCCATTAGCTTCTGATACAGCTCTCTCTCCCTCTGAGTTATACGCTCAGGTATTACGATCTTTACCCTGACGTACAGGTCTCCCCTGTCTCCCTTCCTATTCCTATAACCCATTCCGGAGATCCTCAATTTTCTGCCGGTTGAAGTACCGGCGGGGATTTTTACCGAAAACTTTTGCCCACTAAGGGATTTTACAGTAACCGTTGTCCCCAGCGCAGCCTCCCAGGGAAGCACCGGCACATCCTTGATCAAGTCCAAACCTTGTAGCTCCCAACCTTCGCCCGAATTAATCTTTACAGTTACAATAAGGTCACCACCGTCTATGCCCTGTCCCCTTAGCCTTATCTTGTCACCATCCATAACGCCTGCAGGTATCTTCATCCTTATCCTCTTTATTGAGCCATCCCGGCCACGGACCGACAATATCCTATCGCCACCATTGAAGGCCTGCTCCAAATCCACATCTACCTCGGCCTCTATATCCTGGCCCCTCTGAGCTGTAGCGGTATTATAAAAACGCCCTGAAAAACTAAACGGACCACCACCTCGCCTGGCAAACCCTCCTAAAATGCTGTCCAGGTCCAAACCATTTTCACCAAAGAACATCTCGAAGAAATCTGAAAAGCCACTACCTCCTGTAGTATACGTCCGCTTGTGCCATCCAAAGTCGGATGGATCAAAGTTCATGCCATTCTGAAAGTCGTAATACTGTCCGAATGTGTCATATTTCTTGCGCTTTTCCTCGTCCCCCAGCACCTGGTAAGCCTCGTTTATTTCCTTGAACTTCTGCTCGGCTTCCTTATCTCCGGGGTTGGCATCGGGATGGTATTTCTTAGCCAAACGGCGATAGGCCCTCTTTATTTCCTCCTGCGTAGCATCCCTGGATACTCCCAGTATCTTGTAGTAGTCTTTATATTCCATTAGTATTCCTCCTTGCGCAGGTAAAGCACAGCTATATACTTTGACTTTCTTTGACCTTATTGTACCACCAAATCCACTTTTATACAATACCCTTTTTGTGAATTTTTATTAAAGCGGAAATTAGATGCCTATTCTGGGAACAAACTGCTACGCAAAAGGCAAAAATTAATAGTGAATATTACATTAGGTAAACATAAATGCCTTTGATTTCTAAACTCTCTAATTATTTTTACTTAACTTCAACGCTTCCAACAAAACTTCTGCTTCATTTATGTCTTCAACATATGTTGAGTATGTAACCCCCGTAATAAAATCCGACTGAGGTATTTCAATTATTTTTTTATTGTCAAGATTATAATTTACTATGGGAATATGCTTTTCCCTTGCCTTATAATAAACTTTACTCAAGAATTCTAATCCAAACACTAGATTAGGTGGCTGACCAAAATTTAAAGCCTGCAATCCTCTGGTTTCAAGCATGCTAAAAATCCACTGATCTGCCCTTCCACAGTAGTGCATGCTGCCACCACCAAAAGCATTTAATATTTTTTCATCATATGGTTTCACAAACTCCTCATACATTTCTTTCGAAAGATTAACTGCAGAATCATTTCTGAGCACAACCCGTCCCTTATACAATGTACCCCAGTGATATACGTACCCTTCCTCTTCGTCATTTATATCCTTTTTTATTTCTTGCAAAAATCCAATATACGTCTCGGTAATCAAATCCAACAGTTCGTGAAGAAGCTCAGGTTCATCATACACAGCATAATATATATCTGGACCCCACAATAGATGAGCTACATCAAAAGGCCCCTGAAGGTCTGGGTGATATATTCGAATTGCCTCTTTACACTTCGGAAAGTTGGCAAGAATTTCGTTGTAATACTTGTGGGTTTCAATAATTCTTCCTCCCAATCCCTTTTTAAATTCAGGTACGCCTTTATCTATCAGCTTTTTTATCTTCCAAACCGAACCGTAAGGTTCAACCCATGGCATATTTCCGTTTACAATCTTTACCTTGGCTTCAAAAAGCGATGGAAGTATCCCTACACCATAGTTTGCACGTATACTGGGTAAAAAATCATCCCGGACCCTCACAGATTCACAAATGGGTATAAGCTCATTTATCATCATTTTTTCCATATCGTTAAAGGTTTCTTCATATGGGAAATATGAAAAATCATTGCAATTATAGTAAATCCTTACAGTAACTCTATCAGGTATTTCATAATTATACGTTTTTATTATTCTTTCCTTTACTTTCTTTAAATGAATCAAATCAAGATTCTCCTCGAGGAATTCAAGATACCTATTAACATCGCTCATTTTTCTCCTCCAAATATCTTCAAAAATTTTTTCTAAATTGCAATATTAAATGTGATTAGTGGTTACCCTCAGTATCCTCAACCTGTTTATGGCGGCGCCTATCTCCTGGGGACGGGGCTGCGCGTAATCTCCCGGATGGAGCCCTTCAAAAGGCGCTATGACATCCAAACCCTTTTCCTCTATATCCCGCTGTACCTTTTGAATGATCTCCTTCAAAGTGGTTTTGCCATCCATATAGTTTTCCATGGCATAGCGAATTATGTCACCAATGGCCCTGGTCTGATTTACGTCCACCAGCTGCTCAACGTCATCCAATATCAAATTGGTGTGTCCATATTGTATGTTATCCAACCCTCGGGATTTAATCTTCTTCTTGCGGCCTGTAAGCGAAAGGCTGTGCGGAATAGGTATCCTGTGAGTAACTCGAATGGGTTGCCCACCAACCTCTTTTTTTCTATCGGTTTTATACTCCTGAGCAATCGCTTTGGCTTTAGCGGTGACATCCTTTGGTACATATTGCTCCATCATTATGACCCGATGGGCAACATCGAAATAATCTCCCGAACCACCTACTACAATAATGGTGGACACTCCCAGCTGCTCGTACAGGTCCTCAACCCTGTCGATAAAAGGCGTAATGGGTTCTGAGTCCTTGTGGACCAGCTTTTGCATGCGCGCATCCCTGATCATGAAGTTGGTAGCGCTGGTATCCTCGTCGATCAAGAGCAGCGAAGTCCCTATCTCCAGAGCTTCCATGATGTTGGCCGCCTGGGATGTACTACCGCTGGCATTCTCGGTAGAAAAAGCCTTGGTAGATTCGCCATTGGGCAGGTTGTTGATAAATGGGCTTATGTCCACCTTTTCAACCCTTCTGCCATCCTCCGCCCTGATCTTGACGGCGTCCTCAACGGTCACCACCAGCTCCCTTCCATCGCCGGGTATGTGGTCATATACGCCGCGTTCAATGGCATGGAGCAGCGTGGATTTGCCGTGATAGCCACCGCCCACTATAAGGGTTATGCCTTTGGGAATTCCCATGCCCCATACCTTACCCGCATGGGGAAGCTCCACCATAACCTCCAGTTCTGGAGGCGACTTAAAAGGCACCGCTCCTCTTTCCATGGGTCGGTCGTCAACGCCGCTGCGCCGCGGAAGGATGGAACCATTGGCAATAAAGGCAACCAATCCCATCTCCTTTATCTTGTTGCGCAGTACCCACTGGTCCTCGGCCAAGTTAACATGTTTTAGCAGTGCGGCGTTGTCCAAATTTCTATATATAAGGGATTGCTCCACCAATCGCGGCAGCTCTCCAAAGAACATTTCCATTGCCTGTCCTGCCAACACGGTCCTGCCCCGAGCCGGAAGCCCCATGGTCATCCGTGCTTCAACGCTTGAGTTGGTGACCAGCACGGAAGTGCGGTTCAAGATCTCCTGCCCCACAGAGATGACTGAAATCTGCCCGCTTTTGCCGGTTCCCCTGTTGCCCTTTACAATTCTGGCGATGTTCTTGGAGATCTGACGGGTCAGGAAATCCTCAAGGCCCTTTTTCCTAGGTTTTGACGAGTACAGCTCTTGCGGAAAACCCGCCACCTTTTGAGGCACCACTACTCTAATCCTGGAAGGCGAAGCAAAAGGATCCCCCTGTACGTGGTCAATATGTAAGATAAAATTGCCAAAATCATAAGACCCCTGTATGTCTTTATAGGCCTTGTAGCCCCTGCCATCAATCCTGCGCAGTACGTTCTCCAGCTGCGTACGGTTTTGCATCCTTTCATCACCCCTTTATGTTTAGTACTTCTATGTTTGCCACAGCTTCTTCGATGAGCTTATCGCCTTCCACCAGCTTTTCTGCTTCGCGTACTTTTTCCAGCTTCGGTCTGGTAGTGGGATGCTTTGGCACAAATACGGTACAGCAGTCCTCGTAAGGGAGAATGGATGTCTCATATGTTCCTATCCTCTTGGCAAGGTCCATTATCTCTATCTTATCCATTCCTATAAGCGGTCTGAATACCGGCATCGAAACCGCGTCATTGGTAGCGCATAGGCTCTCCATGGTCTGGCTGGCTACCTGTCCGAGGCTTTCCCCTGTTACCAAAGCTTTTGCATCCTCCTTATGCGCCACCATCTCGGCTATTCTCATCATAAAACGCCTCATGAGGATGGTAAGCATGTTATGAGGACACTTTTGATACAATTCCTGTTGTATCCTGGTAAAAGGCACCACATGCAGCTTTATTTCACCGCAGTACTGGCTTAAAATCCTGCACAGTTCAATTACCTTCTCCTTGGAACGCTCGCTGGTATATGGAAAGCTATGGTAATGGACAGCGATAAGCTCAACGCCGCGCTTTGCTATCATCCATCCCGCTACCGGGCTATCAATGCCTCCGGAAAGCAGCAGCACGGCCTTCCCGTTGGTGCCGACCGGCATTCCGCCTGCCCCGGGGATTATTTGGCAGTATACATAAGCCGATTCCCTTACCTCAACGTTAACCGTGACCATGGGATTGTGGACGTCCACCTTCAAGTTGGGAATGCTCCTTAAAAGATAGCCACCCACTTTACGGCTCAATTCCATGGAATTCAAATAAAAGCTCTTATCGGATCTACGGGATTCTACCTTAAAGGTAAAGGTTTCCCTCTGGCTGGCATTTTGTGCCTCCATGGCCTCTTTCAACAACACCTCGGCTGCCTTCTGTATAGCTAACACATCCTTTTCTACCTTGAGGGCGGGGCTAAAAGAAATTATCCCAAAGACCTTCGCTATGCTGTCGAAGATCCTTGGGTCATCCCCCACGTTTTCCACATAATACCTTCCTTCCGCCTTCCTTACAGTTATTCCCCCATAAGGTTTCAAAGCATTCACTATGTTGTTATACAATGCTCTTTCAAAATAAGGCCGATTCAAGCCTTTTAAATGTATCTCCCCATAACGCAATAAGGCTACTCTCTCCAATCTATCTACCTCCTTACAAATCCCTCCAGCTCTTTTGCACACTGCTCCATAATTTGAGCAGCCTGGCGCATTTCATCCTCGGTATTCAAGTACGATATGCTGATCCTTATAGCCCCCTCGGCCACATCCTTCTTTGTGCCAATAGCCTCAAGCACATGGCTCATATGACCTCTCCTGGACGAACAGGCCGAACCGGTTCCCACATACACCCCTTTTTCTTCTAAGGCATGAAGCATGACTTCCCCTCTTATACCTGGAAAGCTTACGCTTAAAATGTGCGGGGCTCCTTCCTCAGGTGGAGGCCCGTTGATGACCGCCCAAGGCACCCTTTGGGTCAGCTCGGCAACCAAAATGCCTTTAAGCCTGTACAGGTAGCCCCTGTCGGTTTTCTCTTCAAGCCACCGTACCGCCTCACTAAACCCGACGATACCGGGCATGTTCTCGGTACCGCTCCTGACGCCCTTCTCCTGACCGCCTCCCCATTGAAGGGGATGTACCTTCACTCCTTTTCTCATATACAGAGCACCTATGCCCTTAGGTGCATGAACCTTATGGCCGCTCACCGAAAGCAGATCTATGCCCCATTGAAGTGGCTTTATCTCCAGTTTGCCAAAGGACTGAACGGCATCCACATGAAAGATAGCGGAATTTCCTTGAGCCTTCAATAGCCTGCCTATCTCCTGAATTGGCTGTACAGAACCGATTTCGTTGTTTACGTGCATTATGCTCACCAGTACGGTATCAGGGCGCATTGCCCGTCTCACATCATCAAGTGAGACCACTCCATCCTTATTTACCGGGAGATAGGTTACCTCCCACCCTTCCTTCTCCAGGTATTTAAATGTATTCAAAACCGATGGATGCTCAATCTGGGTGGTGATGCAATGCCTTCCTTCTCGCCTTCTAGCCAGCGCCGTCCCTATAATGGCTAAATTATTCGCCTCTGTTCCGCCCGAGGTAAAAAAAACGCCCTCGGAATCCACGCCCAATGCGCGAGCAATCCTTTCCCTGGCTTCTTTAAGCTTTTTCTCTGCCCGCAAACCCATCCTATGTAAGGAGGATGGATTACCAAAGTCATATAGCATGCACTTCATCACAGCCTCAGCCACATCAGGCAAAACAGGGGTAGTAGCTGCATTGTCCAAATAAATCCCTTGTTCCATAGCGCAATGCCTCCTTATACCTTGCCTCAATCAATCATTATTTTACCCCTTACTCTAAGTTACTACAAGAGAATATCCACAGGATTTTAATATTCTGTAAATCCGCTGAGCCAACGCTCTCATCATCCATACCAACTGTTTATACTTCAATAAAAAATCCCCTTTTAACAAGGGGATTATTCACAGCTATTTAGTTTTGACGTTCCGTGGATTGAATATCTTAAAAAGCTCCACCAGCTTGTCACTGGGCTCGAATACCAACATCGATTTTGCGCCATCCTGGGTAAAAATGCCGTAGTAAAGCCCTGGACCGCGATTAAGAAAATAGTTATACCTGTTTTGAATCCCCTTGTGGTGAAGCATGCGCTTAAAACCCTCATCGCTTATGGGCGCGATCACCTCAAATTCCCTTACATCCACCGACAAGAGCTTTTTCCTCTTGCTGTTATTGATGATTTTAGCTATATCCAGAATGCCATTTGTAAAGGTATAATCGTACTCAATCCGCTGATAGTTCTTAAGGACAAAACACCCGTAGGCCAGCGCGCCGCATACCAGCATAATAACTATGGTAGGTATGTCTATGATACCCCTCATTATGATCGTAAGTCCCTGAAGGGCAATAAGTGCGAATATGACCATACCGATATAGCATATAACATAGATTACTGAATTTAAACCACTATTGACCTTAGTCACAGATTCCTCATGAAAGTAATCCATTAAAGGCCTATCCCCCTTTGCAAATTATCTTTTTATATAGTTTGTAAATAATTGTATCATAATTTCGTAAATAATTGTATCATGATTTCGGCTATATTAAAACCCCCTAATGAAAATTCGGGTGTTCTAAAATTTTTATCGAAATAGAAGGATTTTTGATGGAACTTGCGAATCTTTATTTATAGAAGGGAGGCACATTTCCATGCTGTGTCCAAGCTGTGGTACTAAAAATAATTATTATCACCGCTACTGTTACAATTGTGGGTATAGACTAATAAACGATCAGGAAGAAATAAAATCCCATGAAGAAGAGCAGCCCCAGAAACCTGAGGTAGAACAGCCATCTATCGGTGAAAAAACAGCTGGCCAGGACTTTGATCTCGATTTCCCGTTCAAAGCCGATAAAGAAAGCGTATGGGATGATGAGACCTTAGATTGGCTTTTTGAAGAGCCTGACTACACACAGCAATTTCCCCTAAGGCGACATCGCAAAGATAAAGGTTCTTTGTTGGCTAAGCGCACTGCCAAAATATGCACAACCATTATCGTGCTAGCCGTAGTCCTATTCATAAGCCATATAATCGTGGATCAGATTTCGCGTCCAGATAGTAAGACCGCTAGTCACGGTTCAAGGATTATGGCATCCACCTTTGTGGAAGCTACAACTATTGATGGAAAGCCTGCCCACAGGATTATCGTAAACACCAGCAATGGAGAAAAAGTAGAGGTTCTGGACAATGTATATCCCGTCATAGACGGCAAAGCAGAAATAATATATGAGGATGCCTTTTTGTATTCCTATTTTTCACAGGGCCAGCAAAAAGACACAATCGTAGTACAGCTTGACCTCACTATCCATGGGAACGATTTGCCAGAGGCCAAAGAAAGGGTAACATTCACCTTAAATACACCCTTGGCGCCTCTGACTTTGATTCACCCAGCATCGGGCGAAGCCATGGTAGAAGGTAAGAGGTACCGAATAATACTTAAGGCGGAACCAGGCTCACAGGTATTCATAAACGGCAACAACTACAGCGATCTTGTTGATCAGGAAGGCAAGCTGGAAAAAGACGTCGAAGTGCCCGATACCCCTGAAAACATATATGAAATCCGGGTATCCACCAGGGGATATGCCGACCACATACGCAACATCGTCTTGAGAAGGGAGATTAAGGAGTTTCCATTAACCGTAAATCAACCCATACCAGTACAGACAACCGATCAATGGGCAAAGATCACCGGCACCACCCATCCGCAAGCCGTGCTGGAATCTAGCCTTGAAACGAGATCGCAACCCATGGTCGACCCTGAAACCGGTAATTTCACTCTTTACGTCAAAGCTGACGCACTCGGATATACTCCTTGCACCATCACGGCCCACGTAGAAGGTAAAAAGGACTCAAAACTGAATTTGGTAATTGAACGCCTGTCAAGCGAATCGGAATACACCACGCGCGCCTGGGCCCTCAATTATGAGGAGTTGAAATCCAACCCCGACCTCCATAATGGCAGGATATTCGTATTTGAAGGAGTTGTAAAAGATATAATTGCCTTGGGAGATAAGAGCGCTTTCACCGTTGATGTATCATCCGACAATGGCTCTTCCGCCCAGCTGGTATACGTAGAACATTGGAACAGCTTATCCATCAGTTCAGGAAACAAAGTCAAAATATTTGGCAATCGTTGGGGAAATTATGAAGACATGCCTCACATATTGGCCAAATACGTATACCGCTATGACAGTTAAAACAAGAACAAGCGCCCGCGAAAGAGAAAAAATGAGTGCTCAAAAAGAGCACTCATTTTTATTCCTCTAGTGGCTCAAGCGTTACAGGAAGCACGAATTCATTACCGTCACGCCATATTTTTATCTTCACTATGTCTCCAACCTTATGTTGGTTTATGATATTTTTTAATTCCTGGAAAGTCTTTATGGACTTACCGTTGATCCCTATGATCACATCACCAGGCTGAATCCCTGCCTTTGCTGCAGCTCCATTTCGCATAACTGCTCTCACCAATATTCCCTGAGGATAGTTGAGCCGTTTAGCATCTGCTTCAGTAATTTCCTGCCCCCAAATTCCAATACCCGGTTTGTCTCCTTCTCTCACTACAACCCCTTTTTGGATTAGCTCCTGGACTATGGGCAAAAACTCGTTAGAGGGTATAGCAAAGCCCAAACCTTCAGCTCCGCTGCCCTTTAACGTGTTCATTCCTATGACTTCGCCTTTAGCATTGACCAGCGCTCCTCCGCTGTTGCCGCGATTTATGGCAGCATCCGTCTGTATGAGGTTCATTGGCTTTTGGTCTACCACAAGGGTACGATTTACAGCGCTTATTACTCCCACCGTTATGGTCCCTGCAAGATCATGGCCCAAGGGATTTCCTATGGCCACAGCCAGCTCACCAGGGCGAACCTTGTCGGAATCTCCCAGCTTTGCTACGGCATATTTCACTTCCTTGAGGTCTTGAGGGTCGACTTTCACAACTGCCACATCGCTGGTGGAGTCCATTCCGACAAGCTGAGCCTCCACCTGCTTTTCCCCTTGAAACACCACATATAATTCCTTGGCACCTTCCACCACGTGCGCATTGGTGACTATATACCCTTCATCGCTGAGTATTATGCCCGACCCGTATCCTTCCTCCTCCTGCATGTATACATCTCCAAAAAACCAGTCCCTGTAGGTTATAATGCTTTTATTGGTTATGCCGACCACAGCCGGGCCGACCTTTTCGGCGATCTCTACAACCGGATTATCGGAGGTTATAAATAAATCTCCTTTGTAACCCAGCTCAGGAATTTTAGCATTATCTTTTTTCTGATCAGCCTGATCACTCTCGGCAGCCTTCTTCTCTTGATCATTTGGCGTAACAACAACATTTCTAGAATGGTCATCGCTGATGTATGGCAACATATAATACATGCCAATGGCACCTAGCAAGGTAAAGACTACCGCTATCGCAATATATTTCCATATTCTGCTTCTGCCCTGATATTGTTGTTCATCAAACTCATAAAATTCCCTCATGCTTTGCACCCCCTGGTTCATTTAGATTAATGTTTCATTTACTCTGCAATTTAATTATAAACTTTCTTTTTTAACAAAATATGAACGCCTTGTAAACAATTTTTACCGCGAACCCCTATCTGGCCTTTTAGCTGCTTTCAACGAAAATATAAATGCCGTACCTTCGCCCAATCGGCTATTGACCCATATATTCTGTCCATGCTGCTCTATTATCTTTTTTACGATGGACAGCCCTAACCCTCTACCCCTATTTTTGCCGCTTCTGGACTTATCGACTTGATAAAACCGTTCCCATATGTGCACTATATCCTCCTTTGGAATGCCCGGCCCCTGGTCCTGAATCTTCACATAAGCTTTATCCCTGTGCTTCCAGGTCTTTATAAACAGCTTGCCGTTTTCCCGGTTATACTTTATGGCATTGTCCAACAAGTTTATTATCACCTGCTGAATCCTATCGGCATCTGCCTCCACCCAACAGTGTTCATCCTGAAAATCGACCTCTACCTCTATGCCCTTCTGGTTTATCCTCTCCTCCTGCGAAATGAGCGAACGCCGGATCTGCTCGTTGACGTCAAATACCGAAAGGTTAAGAGGAAATTGCCCCGATTCGATTTGCGTAAGGTCCAAAAGCTCATCGATCAGCTTGCTAAGCCGCTGGGCTTCCGACAGGCTTATACTCAAATACTTTTCTCTATCTTCTGGCTTTATGGTGTTATCCAAAACACCTTGTATATAGCCCATGATGGAGGTAAGGGGTGACCGCAGCTCGTGTGACACATTGGCCACAAAGCTCCTGCGCATATCCTCCAATTTTTCCAAAGAATCGGCCATGGCATTGAAATTGACAGCCAACTGGCCAATCTCATCCTTTGTAACCACTTTGACCCGACGCTTGAAGTTCCCCCGCGCAAACTCCCGAGAAATTTGGTTCATCTGTATCAATGGATTTGATATGCGACGCGACATCCAATAAAGCAATACCACTGAAAGGCCTGCAGAGATAAAAGCAGCCCACCATATGTTCCTATAGATATCATATAGGGTACGCCTGATACCTTCTACCGGCGAATGCAAGAATATAGCCCCTCTAATTCTGTTGTTGATCCTCAAAGGCACCCCTACAGTTAAAACCGGTGTGTTAAAACGCCCACCGAATCGCCCGGTCTTGGTGATGATGTTGCCTTTCAATATCTGGACGAATTCCTGTTCGGTGAGCTTTTGTTCCTGCCACCTCTCCTGATCTTCTTTTGAAGAGCTATAGGCAATCCATATATAGCCCAGCCCATCGCTTACCCATATGGTGGTATTTAAAAACCGATCGATGATCTTAAAATAGCTATATAATGACCTTTGATCGATAAGCCCCATGCTGTACATTTCGATAAAAGGGTTAAGCTCTTGTGCCTCCCTTATGAGCTCCCGGGCTTTGGTGCTAAAAGCATAATCCATAAAAAAAGTTGACAAAAGTAACCCCAATATTACAATAGTGACAACTATGATCACAAAATAAGTGACCATCAAACGGGTAAATATCGAACGAAACATCTACTTCACCTCAAATTTGTATCCAACACCCCAAACCGTCTTTATATGCCACACGTCGGTAGGGTCTGAAAACTTTTCCCTAAGCCTCTTTATATGGACGTCCACAGTCCGAGTATCACCATAAAAGTCATACCCCCATACGCGATCCAAGAGCTGCTCCCTTGTAAATACCTTATTGGGGTGTGAAGCCAAAAAGTACAAAAGCTCTAGCTCCTTGGGCGGGAGTTCCACGGTCTTGCCATGGTACTCTACAGTATAATTATCAATGTCCACAATCAAATTGGGGTAGGACACCACCTTTTCTCTGATGCCCGTTGCCCTTGATCTACGCAAAACGGCCTTCACCCTAGCAACCAGTTCCTTTGGATCAAACGGCTTAACGATGTAGTCATCGGCCCCTAGCTCCAATCCCAGAATCTTATCAAATGTTTCTCCTTTGGCGGTAAGCATTATAATGGGAATATCGCTTATCTTGCGAATTTCCTTGCATACCTCCCAACCATCCATTCCTGGAAGCATTATATCAAGTATTACCAGGTTGGGCGGATTACTTTTAAATGCTTCAATGCTCGAAACCCCGTCAAAACAGTGCTCAACCTGATAACCTTCTTTTTCTAAATACAGCCTTATAAGCTGGCATATATTGGGGTCATCATCCACTACCATGATCCTGTGCTGTGCATTCATTAATATCGCACCCTTTCCAAAAAAAATTCTACCTCTATAAAAAATTATACACAAAAGAAAAAGCACAAAAAAGCTCTTTGATATTAAATATAGGTCTTTTTTCACATTTTTTGGACTATAGAAGGATTTTGGCATTTTATGTAGAAATATTATCGAAGCTATAACAAAATATGACAAAACGATAAATGATATTTAATACACATAGAAAGGAGGGAAAGCAAGGGTATCATTCCCTTGCAGGCAACGTGGCAAAAATATCAAGCTCTATAAAATTTTCTCGTTTAAACAGCATAAGCAATAAACTCATAGCAGCATTCCTCATAATGATTATCCCTATATCCATCCTGGGTTATTATTCCAAAAATAGAGCGGAAAAGGCTATACAGGAGACGGCCGCCCATTCCACCATTCAAACCATGGAACAGATGTCGCAATATCTCAGCCTGGTTTTATCATCTGTAGAGGAAGCGTCTATGCAAATATTTACCAACAAAGATATCCAAGATTATCTTTTAATCAAGAACGACGAGTTAACTACATACGACTACTATCAAGTGAGACAAAATGTTCAATCTCTCCTAGGCAATTACACCATGAACAACAAATTTATCGAAAACATTATCCTTTTGATCGATGAAAGGCGCAGCATAGCTACAGGAAATATTTCTCTATCCAATATAAATTTTGAGGACATAAAAAATGCGGAATGGTACAAAGCCGCCCTCGAAGCAAACGGCAAGATCATTTGGAGGGGTAGTCATCCGGAGCTGGACACCAGTGCCTCATCTAAACCCTCATATTGTATGTCGGGCATTCGAACCATAAAACACTTCTCCGTCAACAGCGCCTCTGGAGTGTTATTGATAGACTTGAAATACTCGTCCATTATGAATATATTAAAGAATGCAAAGCTGGGTTCGAGAAGCGAAATTCACTTAATCAGCCCGGAGGGGCACGCCTTGAGTGCAGAAACTGAGGAACAGATAGATGAAGATGAATCGGTAAACAGCCACAGCATAACGGAACATGATTTTTACCAGGAAATAATATCATCTGAGGAACCCGCAGGTTATAAAGAAGTTGAACATCACGGTCAAAAATGGTTGATGATCTATAATAGGGTAGGAGAAACAGGGTATACCCTTGTTGGACTCATACCTAATTCTGTGCTCTTTGCTTCTACCCGGGAGATCGCCACAACTACCATCAGGATGATAGTGTTTGTCGGTATAATCGCT
>JAMNZI010000161.1 GCA_023622385.1 Bacillota bacterium
TTATAGATTACAACGTAAAAGGGACTTTTCGCGGTAAAAATGAGACAAAGACTGTAGAAGGTTTTTATGACGGTGACGGTGTATACAAAGTTCGATTTATGCCTTCCTTCGAGGGGAAATACATATTTGAAATAGAAACAAACTTTACAGATAAAAAGTATGAAGGCGAATTCACGGTTACGCCGGCTTCAAAAAACAACCATGGCCCTGTGAGAGTGGCAAACACCTACCATTTTGCTTATGAAGATGGAACACCGTATTATCCGATTGGCACCACATGTTATGTTTGGACGCATCAAAAAATGGAATTACAAGAGCAGACATTAGAAACCCTTAAAAATAGCGTGTTTAATAAAATCCGTTTTTGTATATTCCCAAAACATTATCTCTATAACTTAAATGAGCCTTTGACATATCCTTATGAAGGAGCTCTGTGTGATATATCCCATTTAAAAGAAGAGGATCTCGGTCTTGGGCAGGAATTTGAAGGCAACAATTGGGATTTCAAACGGTTTAACCCCAAGCATTTTCAACTGATAGAAAAGCGCATTAAAGATTTAATGGATTTGGGGATTGAGGCAGATTTGATACTTTGGCATCCGTACGATCGTTGGGGATTTAGCAAGATGAGCAAGGAAGAAGATGATTTGTATTTAAATTATGTTATTGCCCGTTTTGCTGCTTACAGGAATGTGTGGTGGTCCCTTGCTAATGAATATGATTTGCTCCGAAATAAAACTTTGCAAGATTGGGAACGGTTTGGCCCCATGCTTTGTGAAAAAGATCCATATAATCATTTAAGGTCTATACATAATTGTATGGCACTCTACGATTTTTCAAGGCCCTGGGTCACACATTGTAGCGTTCAAAGGATCGATGTATATAGAACCACTGAGTATGTCGATGAGCTGAGGATTCGATTTAAAAAACCTGTTATCTTTGATGAGCTGGGCTATGAAGGTAATATTGATCAGGGATGGGGTAACCTGACGGGACAGGAAGTAGTGAGGCGTTTTTGGGAGGCGGTATGCCGTGGAGGCTATGCCACCCATGGAGAAACTTTTTTAAGTCCCGATAATATATTATGGTGGAGCCATGGTGGTACACTCCATGGAGAGAGCGCTGAGAGATTAAAGTTTCTATATAAGATACTATGCGAGACGCCTGGTCATGGTTTGAAGCCACATAGGTTATCATGGGATGAGGTTGTTGCTGTACCCGATAAACCGTGGAATAGAGGCGAATATTATCTAATATATTATGGCTTTCACCGCCCCAGCTTCAGAAGGTTTTATTTTGATGACCATACGAAATATAAGGTGGAAATTATCGATACATGGGATATGACCATAACCGATGCAGGAGTTCATAGCGGCAAGTTTATTGTTCAGCTTCCTGGAAAACAGTATATGGCAATAAGATTGAAAAAGGTGGAGTGAGCGTGAAAAGAGCGTCAGACTGCTGTATGACCCATTTGTAACCCCTTTGGAGTTTTATCGAGTATGTTGCGCATAAAATGCGATAATCCTTTCTTTCGTCGGTTCTTTCATAAGGTTCGGCATTGAGAGGTGAATTATCGTGTTATTGAAATTTGGGATACAGCCTTTTTGGTTTTGGAACGGCGATATGAGGGATGATGAGATAAAAAGGCAGATAAAGGAAATGGACGACAAAGGTATAAAAGGTTTTTTTATTCATCCCCGCCAAGGACTTTCGGTACCCTACCTATCCGAGGAGTGGTTTAACAAAGTAGGCGTCGCAATTGATGAAGCAAAGAAAAGAGGCTTAGAGGTGTGGCTTTATGACGAATACCCTTATCCCAGTGGGGTAAGCGGCGGCCTGGTTGTGCTGGATCATCCCGAGTTTGAGGCAAAAGCCCTTAAGATGCAGATATTTGATATCGAAGGGCCTAAAGCCGTCGATATGGAGCTGCCATGGGGGCAAATATTGCTGGCAAGGGCATATCCAAAGAAAAAAGGTTTAATCCTTTGGGATAACCCGAAGGAGCTTTCATGTTACATAGGCACGGGTTATAAGGAAAACATCTTTCAGATGAGTGGGCTTACTCAGTACAATAGGAAGAGGTTTTTTACCGGCAGGCCCATAAAGAAGCTTCACTGGGATGCACCTGAAGGTATATGGCATGTGTGTATCATATCCCAGGTGGCGGTGGACAACTTCAAATATTTTGGAAAGTATGTGGACCCCTTAAATTCTGATGCGGTGCGCTATTATATCAATACCACCCATGAGCAGTATAAGAAATATTTCGGGCATGAATTCGGCAAAACCATAAAGGGTATTTTCACCGATGAGATAACGGCTTTTCCTCCAGGGATGCCCTGGTCACCGCTTCTACCCCAAATGTTTGAAAAAAAGAACGGCTATTCGTTGATAGATAGGTTACCAGCCCTGTTTGAACGTATGGGGCCTGACACCGATAAAGTAAGGTATGATTACTGGAATACGGTTGCAGATGCCTTTATTGAGAGCTATGAGGTTCAGATTCGGGATTGGTGTGAGGCTAATAATCTATTGTATGTGGGGGAAAAACCCATACTGAGAAGCAAGCAGCTGGAATATTTCCATATACCGGGCATAGACGCGGGGCATCAAAAGGTGGGGACCAGGCCGGATGTAGCCAGCCCTAAATACAGGGCAAATGCTAAGCTAGTCAGCTCAGCAGCTCATTTTTACGGAAAACCTGGTGCGCTGTGCGAATGCTTTCATAGCATTGGGTGGGGTATGACCCTTCAAGACATGAAATGGACCTTCGATTGGCTTGCGGTCCAAGGAATCAACTTTTTTGTGCCCCATGCCTTCTTTTATACCACCGACGGGCTGACCAAACACGATGCCCCTCCGTCCAGCTTTTATCAGATGCCTTACTGGTCCCATACGAGTTTGTTGTCTGATTATGTGGCCCGAATAACTGATCTTATGAGAAAAGGCAGGCGAAAGGTGGATATAATCATATTGGATCCGGCTTCAAGCCATTGGACGGCAATGGGGGAGAAGAGGCATTTGAAAGAAAAGCTTGAAAAAGGATTTTCCAGCCTGCAGAGGGCGTTTCTGGAGAATCACTTTGATTACTATATAATGGACCCTCAACTGTTCAGCCAGTGCGATATAAGAGATGGATTCATCGGGTTCAATGATGAGGAATATAAGGTGCTCATTCTACCCCCAATGCTTAACATTGAAGATTGTGCGTTGGAAAAGCTCAAGGAGTACATTGAAAGCGGTGGCATTGTCATAGGCGTAGAGTGCTTGCCTGTTGAAAAGATTGGCGATTTGGATGCAGGTTCGATATTCAGCCAGTGGTTTGGCGTGGATGCGCGCTGCGTTTATGGGCATTATGTTGGCGGTCAAGGTTTGAGGGACGGCGGAACAGTTTACTCTGGCAATATGATTGAAAGGGGTATTTGTGGGCAAGGGGAAAGCCATGATGCATCAATCGTTGGTGCTGAGGTGCAAAATAGGAAAATCTTCTTTGCGAAAAATATAGAAGAGGTTGTCGAAATAGTGGAGAAGCTGATTGAGCGCCCTGTTTCCATTGTAGAAGATATAGAAGAATCCCATCAGGGGAATTACGGCGTAAATGTTTCTCAACAAAAAGATATATTGGCGGCGTGTTATGAAACGGAGAATGAGCTTAGCTGTTTCTTGGTCAATACGTCGGGAACACGGCATAGAGTGAGAATACATATTAACTATAACAGGTTTTTACATTCTTGGATATGCTATAGCGATCCTGGCTTGAGGGCCAGCGAAAGTGTTTTTGAATTTGATGGAGCTACCAAGCTAAAAGGTTTTTCCCTTGAATTTGCACCCTATCAGAGCTATATTTTGACGCTGAAAGAGGGATGCAACGGAGCAATGGATAAGCAGTATAGGATTGAAGGTTATGGGAAAGGTGTAAAGATAGACCTTGACGATGGCTGGGAAGTTCGACCCAAGGGTATGAATGCCCTGAGGTTAGGGCACTGGAGATTTAAGGTGGAAGGCAGTCAAGAAGAAAAGCTAGTGGAGTGCAAACCCGTAATAGACCAAATTCACGATGCGGGGATTGCGCTTCCGATAAGGCTGAAGGATTATTTCGGCTGCCCAAAGCAACTGG
>JAMNZI010000031.1 GCA_023622385.1 Bacillota bacterium
AGGCCATATTTTCGCCTTATGCTCTCATAAACCTCAGGCGTTACGTTGGGCCCAGCAATCCGGGACACCGGATCTCCTGGAGCAAAGTAAAATATCGAAAAAACGACGATGGTCATGACTATGATCACCGGTATCATCAAAACTATTCTTCTTACAATGTATTTGAGCATAGCCTACACTCCCCGAATTTTAATCCCTTTACTCTACCTCGATGTCAAATCCATCGTTGTACTGCAGCATCCAAGGATGATATTTGAAGTTTTTCACTTCCTTGCGCACCGCGATTATCTGCATGGGCACGTAAATGGGCGCCCATACAGCTTGCTCAATCAAGTAACGCTGCACCTCCTTGTACCCCTCGGCCCTTTCAGCCCAGGTCGGCCTTCTGGCTGCATACATGATGAGCTCGTCGGTTTTTGGATCCCTCCATCTCGAATGGTTCGGATACGGAAAGCGCTCCGAAAGCAAGAACCAATCAAGTATATCTGCATTTGGCCAGCTGTACTCCCTTATGAACAGCTCTTGCTTACCTTCCTTAAGCATATCGGTATAGCTGGCAGAATCGTACAGCTGTATGTTGGTTTCTATCCCTACTTCTTTGAGCTGCCGCTGGATAATCTCGGCCAGCTTGCTGCTCTTGGATGAATTGTCTGCCGAAAGGGTGGCCTTAAAACCATTGGGATAACCGGCTTCAGCCAACAGCTGCCTGGCCTTTTCGGGATTATACTCATAAGCCAGCTCGCTGCTTTCCTCAAGATATTCGTCTTTGAGAGCGGGGGGTAGATACCCATACGCCACCTCTCCAATCCCCCTGAACACGAATTGTATGATTTCTTCCCTGTTCAAAGCGTGGTTTATGGCCCTGCGGACCTTCACATCGTTAAAGGGTTCCTTGTCAGTAGCATAAGCAAGGTATCCCAGCTTGGTAGCCGGCTCCTTGTAAACCGTAATATCGGGATTTTTCTCCAGCTTTTCCACATAGGTTTCGGGAACATTTCTGAGGATGTGGATACCTCCCGTCTCAAGTTCCATGATCCTGGCACTTTCATCAGGTACAACTTTCAAGATTATCTTGTCGATGAGTGCTGGTCCCCTATTGGACATCCATTCGGGACCCCAATTATAATCCTCATTTTTGACCAGCACCGTCCTGTCTCCAGGAATCCACTCCTCAAGCTTATAAGGTCCTGTACCTATTACGACCTTTTTGCCATAATCATCTCCGTATTTTTCGTATGCGTTGGCGGGATGTATGCCGGCAGCTGTATTGGAGAGGTTGAACAAAAGGTTAGGAAATGGATAATTCAGGACTATCCTTACCGTATGGTCGTCCACAACCTCGATTTCCTTTATGGCGTCAAGGTCTGCCCTGAAAGGGGAACCCGTCGCCGGGTCCTTTATGGTGTCAATGGTCCATTTAACATCCTCGGCGGTGAAGTCCGAACCATCGTGAAACTTAACACCCTTCCTTAGATAAAAGGTCCATACCAATCCGTCTTCTGATACCTCCCACCTTTCAGCCAATCCCGGCCGATAGCCAAACTCGTAGTCCCTGCTTACAAGCCTATCATGTATGTAAATTAGGGCATCGGAATACCAGGCCGTCTTTATGGTATCCAGGAGCTCGGCATCCCTATCGAAGCCTATGACCAGGACCTTCTCAGAGGCTTTGGTACTGGCCTTTTTAGAACACCCTGCCACAGAGCCCAACAAAAACGCTCCCAATAAGAGCAACGCTGCAATTCTTCTAAACGCCTTTTTCACTCTATCATCCCTCCTTATTGATTCTTGTGTATTTCTTATAAAAATCTTTGCTTTTCCACCCAGCGTGCTTTTGGCAACGCTCCACACAACGCATGTTTTAATATAGGTGACAGGCCACAAAATGTTGATTGCTTACCAGCTTTATTGGCGGCTCAACCTCGCCGCACTGTTTTGTGGCGTATTTGCATCTGGTGCTGAACCTGCATCCCGTAGGGGGATTAATGGGACTAGGCACTTCTCCCTCCAGCACCAGCCTTATTCCCTTTCGACCAGGCTTAAGAACGGGCATGACCGAGAGCAGGGCTTTTGAGTAGGGGTGCAGTGGTTCTCTGAACAAAGCTTCGGCAGGCGCCATCTCCACAATCTTGCCCAGATACATTACCGCCACGCGGTCGCTAATATGCCTGACCACCCGCAGGTCATGGGATATGAATAAGTAGGATAGGTTTAGACGTTCCTTCAGATCCATGAGGAGGTTTATGACCTGGGCTTGAATGGACACATCAAGGGCTGATACCGGCTCATCGCATATCAGCAGTTTGGGATTGACAGCCAGAGCCCGCGCAATTACCACCCTTTGGCGCTGCCCTCCGCTGAACTCATGGGGGTACTTATCCATATCTTCCTTTCTAAGTCCTACCATATCAAACAGCTCTTCAACCCTTTCTCTTCGCTTAACGCCATCTTTCATCCCATGAACGAGAAGAACCTCATCGACAGCATCTCCTACTGCCTTTCTAGGGTTCAAAGATGCAAAGGGATCTTGAAATATAAGCTGCATATGTTTATATACCTGCCTGAGCTGCCTTTTATTAAAGCGCGTTATATTTTGCCTTTCAAAAAATATCTCCCCTTCTGTAGGCTCCAACAGCCGCATTATAGTGCGCCCTGTGGTGGATTTACCGCATCCACTTTCTCCAACCAAGCCCAGTGTTTCTCCATACCCTATTTGGATATCAACTCCATCCACTGCCCTCACATATTCCACGGCCTTGCCCAGCAAGTTCTTTTTAAAGGGAAAATACTTCTTCAACCCTTTTACTTCTAAAATATTTGCAGTCACAATCATACCCCCATATTTCGCTTAACTTTTCTTCATTTAATGCAATAGGCAATTCCTAAGCACAGGCGCTTAAAACAGTTTGCTTCATGAAGCAATTGAACTCTTGTTTAATCTCCAGAAAAGAAGGCCCCACCTCGTCTTTATCCATTAGCTGTACACTTGTTACACCGGCAAAACCTTTAAACATAATTCCAGCAACGCACAAGGCTTGAATTCACCCGTATCAATAGCGGTTCATGGGACATGCACTCAGCCTTCACATATTCACACCGGCTTTTGAATCTGCATCCCGCCTTTATCTCATCGGGTAACGGAACCACACCCCTTATCTCCTTAAGCCTTTGCCCTCTAGGCAAATCCATATTTGGAATAGCCTCCAGCAAACCTTGGGTATAGGGGTGTTTTGGATTGTTAAAAATGGAATATACGTCGGCATATTCGACAATCCTGCCTGCATACATTACGGCTACCTTATCGGCTATCTCGGCTACAACCCCCAGGTCATGGGTTATCATGATGACCGAGGAGCCAAACTTCTCTTTTAACTCGTTTATAAGCTCCAGTATCTGGGCTTCAATAGTTACATCTAAGGCTGTTGTGGGCTCGTCCGCAATAAGCAGCTCGGGATTACATGCCAGCGCCATGGCAATCATAACCCTCTGCCTCATGCCGCCGCTCAGCTGGTGAGGATATTGTTTCACCCTCTTTTCGGGAAGCGGAATTTTAACCATCCTGAGCATTTCTATAGCTCTTTCCAGAGCCTCTTTTTTGGAAACATTTTGGTGCTGGATGATAACTTCGGAGATCTGATACCCTATTGTGAACACAGGGTTTAAAGACGTCATGGGTTCTTGGAATATCATAGATATGTCATTACCTCGAATTTTTCTCATCTCTTCATCGGTTTTGTCCAAAAGATTTTCTCCTTTAAACCAAATTTCGCCCCTCACTATTTTAGCCGGGGGACTTGGTAACAATCTCATAATGGAAAGCGCGGTTACGCTTTTGCCGCATCCCGATTCTCCAACTAAACCCAGCGTCTCCCCTCTTGAGAGCGAGAAACTCACTCCATCAACCGCAGGAACTATCCGTGCATCCATATAAAAGTTAACGGCTAAATCGTTTATTTTGAGAAGCTGCCCTATCAATAACATCCCCCCTCGATTGAAAAATTTTATTACAAATTAAACCAACAAACCGGACAGCAATATAAGAAAATACACTACTATCAGAAGTTGTATTTTAAGTTAAAAATACATAAGTAAAT
>JAMNZI010000243.1 GCA_023622385.1 Bacillota bacterium
TCCTACTTCACCTTCCACAGCAACTCTGGCGCTGCAAGCCAGCTCAACCACCTTTTGACTAACGCCACGTTCTCTTCATAAAGCAAAGCTGGTGTACCAACAGAGATAAACAATATAGTCAATGCCATAGCAGCCGCGATGTTTCCTCAAACCAGGCTGCAAGCTCAAACACATGCTTCTACTAAAGAGATGATACGGAAGTATTTGCGAAAAAATACTGATATAAGAAAAAAAGCACCTCATCCAGCCTTATGTAAAAAAGTAATCGTGTACGATGACGAAATCGTCACCGACACGATTATGATCTTTTCTGGTGGAGCTAAGGGGATTCGAACCCCTGGCCTCAACACTGCCAGTGTTGCGCTCTCCCAACTGAGCTATAGCCCCACGGTATGGACTTGTGTCGACCAGCGAATTTTATTATAACCTAATACATCCGTTTTGTAAAGTAGAAATTTTTACTTTCCTGGCTGCTTAAAATTATCACCCAAGCAGCCAGGAAAGCTATCTTATTTACTTCGCGTTTCTTATTCCCCAAATCATGCCACAAGACAAACCTCACACATCATCATGTAAAAATGCCTTCACCATCTTCGCAGTGGGTTTAATACGCCTTCGCAAAATATACCATGTGCTTGGCCGGACGCCCACAATAAACGCAGTGATCGTCTATATGCTCCTGTTCGAAAGGTATGCATCTGGTAGTAGCACCGGTTTCTGTTTTTATATTGTCCTCGCACTCCCTCTCGCCGCACCACATGGCCTTGACAAAGCCCTTCCTTACCTCTATAGCCTCTTTAAACTCATCAAAATTATGTGCCACGTGGGTGAAGTTCTCTCGCATCTTCAAAGCCTTGTCGTATATTCCCTTATGCACCTCGACAAGCATATCGTTTATGGCCTGCACAACGTTATCCATGGGCACAGCGATCTTCTCAAAGTTATCGCGGCGTACCAGTACTACCTGGTTTTTCTCTATGTCCTTGGGCCCTATCTCAAGGCGCACCGGCACTCCTTTGAGCTCCCACTCATTGAATTTCCACCCCGGCGTCTGAGTATCCCTATCGTCAATCTCTACACGAACACCGGCATCAGCAATCATATTGTAAACTTCTCTGGCTTTATCAAGCACGCCTTCCTTATGCATAGCGATGGGTATTATTACCACCTGTACAGGAGCAACTTTAGGTGGTAGCACCAATCCGCGCTCATCCCCATGCACCATTATTATAGCCCCGATGAGCCGGGTAGATACACCCCATGAAGTCTGCCATGCGTATTTCAGTTGACCATCCCTATCCAGATATTGGATATCAAACACCTTGGCAAAATGCTGCCCCAAATTGTGCGATGTCCCCGCTTGAAGCGCTTTGCCGTCTTGCATCATGGCCTCCATAGTGTAAGTGCGCAAGGCACCAGCAAACTTCTCCTTCTCGGACTTGCGACCAACAACCACAGGAATGGCCAGCACATTTTCGGCAAACTCCTTGTATACACCCAGCATCCTTAAAGTTTCCTCTTCAGCCTCTTCCTCTGTGGCATGTACCGTATGGCCTTCCTGCCATAAAAACTCCGCTGTCCTTAAGAAAGGCCTGGTGGATTTCTCCCATCGTACTACATTGCACCACTGATTCAACAATACCGGCAGATCTCTATAAGACTGAATCCACTTAGAATACATGGCGCATATTATAGTCTCAGATGTTGGCCTGACCACCAAAGGCTCGGCCAGCTCCTCGCTTCCGCCCCGGGTAACCCAGGCCACCTCAGGCGCAAACCCTTCTACATGTTCGGCCTCCTTGCGCAAAAGGCTCTCGGGTATGAACAGAGGGAAGTATGCATTTTTATGGCCGGTGGCCTTAAACCGAGCATCCAGTTCCCTTTGGATATTCTCCCATATGGCATATCCATATGGCTTGATTACCATGCAGCCCTTTACGGGAGCATAATCGACCAGGTCCGCCTTTAAAATCACATCGGTATACCACTGAGAAAAGTCCTCTTCCCTAGGAGTTATATAAGTAACAAACTCCTGTTGCTTTTTTTCCATACATCAAGCTCCTTCCTTTCACAAGACACGCAATGTTTACAACAATTCCCTCGGTTTCTTATTAAGGTATTTTAGCATCAGCAGTATATATTTTCAACTATATTTGCTGGATTGCAGCCAAAAACGCTCCAATTTTTTAACTAAATACCTAAACCTACTGCCTTGCTTCAACAGCTGCGCTCGGTGAGTCCATCTAAAAGATTCTCCAGCGCCGCTTTGGCCGGAATAGGCGCAAGGCCATCAATAAATGTGCTAGCACGCTTTAAATAGCCTCTGGCCATATTTCTGCTGTATTCAATACCCCCACTTGCATGTACCAATTCAATAACCCGTTCCACATCTTCCGGAGCATAGCTTTCTCTATCCAAAATCTTTATAATCTCGTCTCTATAGGATGAGTTGATGGCATATATCAAGGGCAGGGTATACACCCCTTGAACGAAATCGCTTCCCACCGGCTTGCCCGTCTTAGCAGGATCGCCTGTAAAGTCCAGCAGGTCATCGGTGATTTGAAACGCCATGCCAAAGTTAAATCCGAACTCTCTCAAACACCGCACAACATTTGACGGGCACTCGCTTTCATGCGCTCCAATATAACAGCTCAAGGCAAACAGCAGCGCCGTCTTGCGTCCTATCCTTTTCAGATATTGCTTAACGGTGACGTATTTGTTATACCTCGATTGGTACTGTGCAATCTCGCCTTCACAGATGGCCTTCACCACTTTGGATAGGCCCCGCATGTTTTCAAATGTTGTGCTGTGGGCAAGCAGCAAAAAGGTTTTTGCAAACAAAAAATCGCCCGTAAAGACGGCTATGTCCTTCCCCCACCGTGACTGAACCGTGGGCCTGCCCCTCCGTATCTTTGAGTCGTCGATTATATCATCGTGAACCAAGGTAGCCATGTGTAGTATCTCAACGGCCGCCGCTAAAGGTATGAGCTTTTTATCATTATATTTCCCAAACTTGCCCGAAAGCAACACCAGTGCAGGTCGAAGCCTTTTACCGCCCGCCTCCAGCAGCTCCTTCAAAGCCGCTTCCAAAACCTTTTGCTTAGACAAAAGGGCGTCTTTGATGTATTCATCAACCCTTTTAAGCTCATCTCCGATTATATCGGTATAGCTTCCGGTTAACTTTTTGCCTTGACTGTTCATCAACAACCGTTTAACCCCTTTCCCACTTAAACCACTTTTCCTCTTGTAGGTATTTAATAATATATCCGGATGTCAGACCCACAAAAAATCCAGTACCTACAGCGGCAACAGTTAACACAGGCAAATAGGTGAACAATATACCTATCGTTCCAAACACCCATGATGCCACAAGCAGCTGCCCTATATTATGGAATATAGCTCCTGCTGTGCTGATACCCATCATGCTAAAATAGGCCTTCCATTTAAAATACAACCAAGCCATCACTAAACAGCTTAAAATCCCACCCGCAAGGCTATAAAGTATTGCCGTAACGCTGCCTGAAAGGAGCGAACCCAGCACCGAGCGAACTATAACCACCATTAATGCCTCTTTAAAACCAAAGAATACCAAAGTGACCAAGGTCATAATGTTTGCCAATCCCAGCTTTATCCCCGGAGCCACAACCGGTATAAGGCCCTCTATCAAATGTAAAACTAAAGCCTGCGAAATGATAAGCGCCAACACGACCATCTTTCTAACTTTATTCATAAATTGCTTTCTCCTCAAGACGCAATGTCATCTACATCGGGCGTTTCTTCATGGCCAGCCGTTATCTTCACAACCACCCTATGGGGTAAGCACACTATGGCTTGGCCAGCATATCGGATGGAACCTGACTTTACACAAAGCTGATCAGGACAGTTAGCTTCTTTTACCTTTACCTCTTCATATGTTACCGATATAATATTGTATTTGCCGTTTCCAGCATCCACACGGAACTCCACTGGAGCCAT
>JAMNZI010000183.1 GCA_023622385.1 Bacillota bacterium
GGAGAAAGCCAAGAGTTGGTATTCGATATTTCCAAGGAAGATCTGGCATCCTATGATGCTGAGACTGCCTGCTGGATACTGGAAAAAGGAAAGTATGAACTATATGTAGGGAATTCGGTGAAAGATGTTGAAAAATGCGGAGAGATGGTATTGGAAAAGGATGAGGTGATTAAACGGGTAAAGAACCGAATGGTTCCACCCATGAAGATCGATGTTCTATCCAAAAAGAATTCTCAATTCCCAAAGGGCTTGTATTCGGGTATAAAGAAAGGCATTACGGAACTGGATCCAAAGGGAGTACGGGAGCATTTTGAAGAGACCGAAGACGTGGATGATATTGTGAGCAGGATGAGCGTGGAAGAGCTGGCAAGGCTAAGCGTGTGTGCTTCACGCGGTGCGGGAGGAGAAGCCGGGAGGATATATAAGCTGGACAAATATAGAATACCCGATTTTGTAGTAGCAGACGGCAATAATGGCGTCAGTATTCGTAAGCCCAATATTGGTATGCCTTGCAGCAGCATCGTCTGTGCCACCTTTAATAGGGATATCGCTTATGATGTGGGGCGTGTTATAGCTGAGGAGGCTAAAGAAAACGGCATACATATGATTCTGGCTCCGGCCATGAATATCCATCGCAATCCCCTTAACGGCAGGCACGCCGAATATTTTAGCGAAGACCCATACCTGGCCGGTACTATGGCAGGCTATCAAAGCAAGGGATTGGAAGACAATGGCGTATCCAGCTGTATGAAACACGTGGTGTGCAACAATTGTGAATTTGCACGGATGAGAAACCATAGCATCTTGACAGAGCGCGCCCTCCGCGAGATTTATTTAAAAGCTTTTGAAATAGCAATGCGCATTAATAAACCCGATTCCATCATGACGGCATATAACGCGTGCAATGGAGTATTTACGGCAGAAGATGAAGAGCTGATCCAGGGTATATTCCGTGAGGAATTTGGATTTGAAGGTTTTGTGATGACTGACTGGGGCTCTTACATGACGGCAGACATGGTAGCTGCAGTACAGGCCGGCAACTGTTGGATGACGCCTGGCAGCACCGATGATACTTACGTTAAGCCCATTATACAAGGCGTCAAAGATGGAAGGATAGATCTGAAAAGGCTTAGAAGCAACGTTCGATATATACTACGCGTCGTACAAAAACGTACGGGAATAGATTTGGGCGTAAAATAAGAGGTGGAGTAGCCAACCCTTGGAATATATTAGTTTAAAAGAAAAAGAATGGCTGTGTCATGAGGACACAGCCATTAATGATTATTGTATAACCTTGTATTATCATGGAAACATTCCTGCTTCTAAATTCAATTGGGATGTTTTTCGATAGTTATGGGGAGTAACCCCATACTGCTTTTTAAAAGCCCTTTGGAAATGGCTTTGGTTTGAGAAGCAAAGATAGCTGCTTATTTCGCTTATGCTCTTGTTTGAATATTTTAACAGGAATTTGGCTTCTTCCAATTTACACTTCATTATAAATGCTTTAAGGTCAATGCCAAACGTTTTTTTAAATTTGTGGGATAGATAGGAACGGCTGAAGCCGAATTTTTTTGCAATATCTGAAACGGTAATATTTTTGTTGGTGTTTATCCTTACGTATTCTATTACTCTTTTGAGAGCGCTGTCGGCAGTAACCGGCATTGATGCGTTGGCAACCCTATTGGTATATTCAACCATAGCCTGGATCAGGAGGGAATTAATCGACTCAATATCCTTTAATTGTTCTGCTAGCTGTATGTATATATCGGATAATTGAAAAGCTGTTTGCGGCGAGAGTCCACCCCTTATGGCTGCTCGTGCTGCAAGCGTAATGGCGCAGATAAACATGTTTTTTGCATGGCGCAAGCTGTCATTAGCGAGTATTCCACCGTTTATGCGTTTGGGATGCCTTAAAAACCTATATAGACCTTTTAGGTTGCCCATTTCGATATATTCCATTAATTCGTTTTCGATCTCATATGAATTATTGATTATCCCCTCTTCTTTTTTTTGATACATTTCATTGGAAAGCCTGGCATTTACTATATAATTCCAATTATATTTATTAGGCATCAACATATCTTTTGTAAGCGTTTCACCGTTAACGGTATAATTGATGAATATGAGAATGTTGATGAAGGTGTCTATGTTGGTTGTGGGAATATTGCAAAAAAAACTATGAAACTTTTTCATATCAGGCGCTGAAATGGAGAACTCTCTCTGTATTATGTGTAGGGAATGCGTGGTATAGGGTATATTATTTACGGGACCTAAAATGATAAATAGGGGTTTGTTCTTTATTCGTACACTTCCGTAGTATGAATTAAAAGTGGTCATAATGTAGTGTACTTTTTTATCGGCCTTCACAAGTTCTGATATATAATTTGCCGGTGGTAGGATGTTGCTTTCCAGTGGAGGGTAACAATATACTGGTTGTGATTTATCATTGTATAGATATACAGGGATATATAGCGAACCATATAGGTATTCGCAGTATTTAGTTAATTCAAGCATGTGATATCCCCCCTGAAAAGCATTTCAAAACAATTGTACAAAATAGCTAACAAATATGCAATACAATAATTTTGCGGTGGGTTAAAATCGAAGTACAAGCTAAATTTGGAGCTGAAAATAGAGGTGAAATCCACATATTCTTGCGTGTGGCAAAATCCATATGGCACATTCCAATGAATCTGCAAGAAGTCATCATTACATCCTATCGTAACATAAGCGCGTCAAATGAGAATAAGATTATTTTATTGCTGTCTCCAAATATTTAGGGGTTACTACGTAAAGATATACTTTATCAAATGAAAAATCAAGGAGGGGCTCTTATGGAAAGGGATATCAAAAAGCTCATTTCGCAGATGACTTTAGAGGAAAAGGCCAGCTTGTGTTCGGGTCTAGATTTTTGGCATCTAAAAGGCATCGAACGGTTGGGCATTCCATCCATCATGGTTACCGACGGTCCCCACGGGTTGCGAAAACAGCAAGAGAGGGCAGACCACGTTGGACTTTATAATAGCGTTCCGGCAACTTGCTTTCCTACAGCTGTGGGCCTTGCAAGCTCGTGGAATCGAGAACTCATTGAGCGGGTGGGCGCAGCTTTGGGTGAGGAATGCCAAGCTGAAGGCGTATCGATTTTACTTGGACCGGGGGCTAATATCAAGCGTTCCCCTCTTTGCGGCAGGAACTTTGAATACTTTTCGGAGGATCCATATCTGTCTTCCGAGATGGCTGCCAGCCATATAAAAGGGGTGCAGAGCCAGGGAGTAGGCACTTCGCTTAAACACTTTGCTGCCAACAACCAGGAGCATCGCAGGATGAGCGTGGATGCCGTAATAGATGAAAGGACATTGCGTGAGATATACCTGGCCAGCTTTGAAGGTGCCGTAAAGAAAGGCAAACCCTGGACGGTCATGTGTTCGTATAACAAGATAAATGGGGAATATGCCTCGGAGAACAAATATCTGCTCACTGATGTTCTGAGGGATGAATGGGGCTTTGAGGGTTTTGTGGTATCCGACTGGGGCGCTGTCAACGAACGGGTTAAGGGATTGGAAGCGGGGCTTGACCTTGAGATGCCCTCCAGCTTTGGAATAGGAGATAAGAAGATAGTCCAGGCGGTAAAGGAAGGCAAGCTTTCGGAAGAGGTGCTTGACAGGGCAGTAGAGAGGATACTGAACATAATCTTCAAAGCAGTTGATAACAGGAAAGAGAATGCTACATATGACAAAGAAGAGCATCATCGATTGGCCAGGGAAGTGGCACGGGAGTGTATGGTGCTTCTCAAGAACGAGGATAAGATATTGCCGCTTAAGAGGCAAGGGACCATTGCGGTAATAGGTGAGTTTGCGAAAAAGCCGAGGTATCAGGGCGGAGGAAGCTCCCATGTCAATCCCACCAAACTGGATGATATATATGAGGAGATAAGGAAGTCGGCAGGGGACAATGTCA
>JAMNZI010000245.1 GCA_023622385.1 Bacillota bacterium
CGAGAATATTAATGTTGAATTCTACGGACGCTATCTCGGGGTAGTGGCTGACTTAGCAAAAAAGTATTGTGTTGAAAATTTAGTTAACGTTTATCCTAGTATCCCTTATAGAGAGGCATTAGCCAAGCAAAAGAGTGCCGATGTGCTCCTTTTGCTTTTGTGGAATGATTTTAAAGAAAAAGGGGTTTATTCAGGCAAGCTGTTTGAGTATTTAGGAGCACGTAGACCTATACTTGCTATTGGTCCCGAAGATAACGTAGCGGCAAATCTTATTATAGAGCGCTCGGCGGGTGTTGTTACAACAGATCCAAAGAATATAGCGGATGCTTTAAATAAATGGTGCCTCATGAAGAAAGAGGGTATTGATTTTTCAATAAAGCATTCTATGCTAGATGATTTAACACGACGATACCAAACGGCAATTTTAGCAAATTTTTTAGAGGATCTATTAATGCGCCATAAAGATTAGCTGTAACAAAGAAATCTATCGAGATTAAGGATCGATCATTTTATATTATACGTTGAAATAACGACCTATTTACGAGGTGAAATAGTATATTGAATGTAAAGCAAATTTCTAATTGTATTTTTTTAACAGCTATAGCGCTTGCACCTGTATATCTGTGGAAAAGTGGTCTTCCGCAAATATCCCATATCCTTGCCGTGTTTGCTATCGGACTTGGCATGTTTTCACACCACTATGTATATTGGAATCGGAGCTGGATATGGGGTGTGGTTTTTGTGTTTTACTCAATTTTGGTGGGATTGGTGGTATTTGGTTTATATAGCGATAGGGGTTCATTATTGGGTCCAATATATTATTTATATGATTTTGTAATATTTATCTATCTTATTAATGTATATAAAAATTCAGGAAGATCATCTGTTGTAGCAATTTTTTGGATACACATCATTCAATTAATATTCATTATGTTTTTTATCATGAGAGTGGGGTTAGAAAGTAAAAGAGCAACGGCCCTTTTCAATAATCCCAATCAAATGGGTAATGCTGTTTTATGGGCTACGATTATAATAGCTGCTATAGGTAAAGCTATTTATAATAAATGGCTGCCAGGATTCACAGCCTTGGGTATGGCATTATTTATTATCCTTTATTCAGCATCTCGTGCTGCACTTTTAGGTATTGGTTGTTTAGTTGTTGTTTTCCTTATAATTATAATAAATAGTATTTATAAATTTTTAAAAAATGTCTTACACTTAAAATTATATAGCATTATTAGATTTATGTTGATTATTAGTATTATTATGGTATCATTTTCACTTCCTTATTTTTCTCGTTTGCCTCAAGAGCGAACAATTACTTCTCAGATCAAAAACCAATT
Source organism: Bacillota bacterium (assembly GCA_023622385.1). Taxonomy (GTDB): domain Bacteria; phylum Bacillota; class Clostridia; order Caldicoprobacterales; family Caldicoprobacteraceae; genus Caldicoprobacter. The sequence continues at coordinate 1,344 of JAMNZI010000245.1, forward strand.
TTTTTTTATTACAGCACGCTTTGTTTATGAAAAAGATCCAGATGATACGCCGGAGGGCCGGGGATATGATAGAATATGGAAATTTCCACAGTATTTGTTGTTTGGTTCTGGAGAGGGTGCGACGTATCGCTTTGCTGAAAAAACGCGATTTCTTGGGGAGATTCATTCAAGTTGGGCCATGCTCTTATTTAATTATGGTATTGTAGGTTTATTGTTTTTTCTTGGGTTTTTGTTTTCTGTTGTACGTATAATGCCAATTAATTGGTTTAAATTGATGCTTTTTCCCCCTGTTATTTATGGATTTGCACATCATAGCATCAGAAATTGGTCTTTTTGGATTGGATTAGCTATATTATATATTTCTTCAGATTACATAAGGCTTAAGCAAGGCAAAAATATAGGTAATATCTCGCATAAATATAAATAGTGCTGTGGGTATATGTTAGAAATTGAATTAAAATTTCAATAACAATCTAACAAAGTATTTCAGGAGGTCTCCAATGTGCGGCATTGCAGGAATTGGTAATAAAGAAGATGAGCTGGACGTTTCCGCTGCGGTCGAAGATAGCCTTGAGCGTATGCGCCACCGCGGTCCTGACGACAAAGGAGCAGAGCAATGGAACAGATGTTGTCTTGGCATGTGCCGGCTATCGATCATAGACATAGAAAGCGGACATCAGCCCATATGGAACGAAGATAGGTCGATGGCTATTGTCCTGAACGGTGAAGTTTACAATTACCTCGAACTTCGGCATGAATTGGTCGTTAAAGGACATAAATTTTATACGAAAACGGACACAGAAGTTTTGCTTCATTTATATGAAGAATACGGCGAAAGGATGCTTGAAAAACTGCGGGGGATGTTTGCCTTTTCGATCTGGGACGAAAAAAACCAGGAGCTTTTTTTGGCGAGAGACCGAATGGGTCAAAAGCCTCTCTATTATTTCGTTACTGCCGACGGAGCAGTGGCATTTGCTTCAGAGCTTAAGGCCCTCAAAGTTCTTGCAAAAAGGTTGTCTTTTCCATTAAAAATAAGGGATCAGTCCATATATGATTATCTTTCCTTTGGCATTCCCGAACCGTGGACGATTTACGATGGCGTGTATTGCTTGAAGCCCGGATATTGGATGAGGGTAAATAAGACAGGAATGGAAAGCCAGTCCTATTGGACGCTAACACGCCTGCCTAAGGTTGAAATGAGCTACCAGGAGGCACAGAAATGCCTGCGGGATTTAATCAGGGAAACGGTGAAATTGCAGCTTCGAAGCGATGTTCCTTTGGGCGTTTTTTTGTCCGGTGGCATGGACAGCAGCGTAATTACTTACGAGGCTTCACGGGAAATTGGCCCCACGCTTACGGCGTTTACAGTGGCAACTCCGGGCTTTGAAACGGACGAATCGGCCATTGCCAAGCGAACGGCCAGGGCATTGGGCATTCGTCACCAAATATTGGATATGAAAATAGCTCCAAAAGATTATATCTTTCAGGTGGTAGAGCATTACGATCAACCTTTTTCCGATTCCAGCGCAATTCCGTCGATGGCAATATCCAAGTTAGCTTCAAATTATGTAAAAGTGGTACTTAACGGCGACGGTGGAGATGAGATCTTTGGCGGTTATCGGCGCTATGTGGCAAACAGGCATTTCGATTTGTGGGGACGTTATGTACCTTCTTTTATTTGGGGTTTGCTAGGGAACGTTTTAGGAGGATGCCCCGGTTCTAGAAGAAGCGCGCTTGGGTTTTTGCGCAGGATTACAAGGGGATCTTCGCAGTCGCCGGCTATGCGCTTCTTGACTTGGACAAATGACCAGCTTAACGACTCAGACAAAAGATCATGGTGGATAGGGAAGCGGCAATCTCCCACCGAAGCCTTGATCGAAAACAAACTAAAGGAGATTTCAAATTATTCATGGGTGGATCGACAGATTGAGCTTGATCGGGCGTTTATCCTGCCCGGGTTGCTGGTTAAGATGGACATGGCGTCTATGGCTGCATCATTAGAGGCCAGGTCTCCTTTTTTAGATCACAAGATTGTTGAATTTGCCGCGCTCTTGCCGGATTCGTATAAAGTCGGGTTAAAAATGGGCAAAAGGATTTTGCGGGATGCCTACAGCGGATTGCTCAGCGATGAAGTAACCAGGGGAAAGAAAAAGGGCTTTGAGATACCGTTATACAAATGGTTGACTGACGATTTGAAGGATTTGACTACAGATGCCCTTCTTAATCCAAATGCCATGATATATAGTTACTTGGATAAGACTCAGGTTCATTTGCTCGCCGAACAAAAAATTATGAGAGAAAGGAATTGGGCATATTTGATGTACGCCCTGCTCATTTTAGAGCTGTGGCTTCAAAGGGAAAGGAAAAATATTACTTAAGGGGTATAGTAGCTAAAATGACTGATAAAATCTTAGTTACAGGCTGTGCAGGCTTTATAGGCTTTCAAGTTATCAGCTTATGTTGCTAAATATAATGAAAATAAAAGGGGTATTTAACGTTGGCTAAGATCGTCATAATTTCGCATTATTCACCGTCGCTCATCAATTTTCGCGGTGATTT
>JAMNZI010000138.1 GCA_023622385.1 Bacillota bacterium
CCATTGTATTCTGCGCGAACACCTGTTATACTGCTTACGAATACGTTAATTTGTTTTTTGGTCGAGAAGGATGGCTGATTTTTCTGCGGGGTAATCTTGAAGTGCTTGCCACAGTAGGAGAATACACCGCCTTTATCGGCCATTCTTTTTTCCTTGATACAAAGAATATTGTTAAGATCCATGCCTTCTCTTAAGGGAGAATAAGCTGATTCCGTATCCGTAGGATTTACTGAGAACTTGCTGTTGAACCTGGGAATATATTCTTTCAAAAACTCATTTGCCTCATCGATTGTGTTGATATTTCTGAGTGCAAATTCGACAGGCACCCTCGATTGAAGTATGTCCCACAGACGTTCAACGCGGCCTTTAGCTTGAGGTGACCTGGCTGCTATGAGAGTTACCCCAAGTTCTTTCATCGCCCGGCCAAACTGAGTATCATTGCAAACCTTACCTTGAAGCTGTTCTTCTATTGTTAGTTTCCCAGCTTTGTTTGAAAGAAATATGGTATGTCGGTCTGCATAAATGCTGACAGGAACACCGAAACCTTCAATAATCTGCCGGGTCGTTTCGAAGTAGCCATGCAGACACTCGTTCTTAGTAATGTAAAGGCCTACTATCTTGCCTGTGGCATCATCTATGGCTCCATGCAATGCATACCGCTTACCATCATTGAACCAAGTGTAAGGGGTAGCATCCATTTGGATGAGCAAACCTTCCTGAGGCTTTCTGGCCCTCCTTCTATGCGGTTTGTAGCGTCTGCGCTTTTTCGGACTTTCTTCACCAGCTTCCTTTAGGAGCATCGCCAGTGCAGTATAGCCTATTGTTATGTGTTCATGCTCTTGCAGAAGTTCTCGGAAGTGCATGAAATTTGCGTCTTTGTATTTCGCTCTCTTTAGTTCTACTATTTGCTGTCTAAGCTCGTCGCTGATAGCATGCGCTGGCTTTCGGCCTCGATTCTTGTGTATTAGTGCCCCCACGTCGTTATCTCTCACTCCGTTTCGTAGACGTATAATCTGGCGGGTACTCAAGCCTAAGCTTTCTGCAGCTTCTGCGACAGTCATACTACCTTCTAATGTTTTTTTAATGATAGTATATCTGGTTATTTGTTTTTGTGTCATCAAGTAGCGTACCTCACATTTCATAAGTGACATTTTATCACGAGAGTCTACATGGTGACATTATCATAAGTTAAACACATAAATATAAAATTAGGCTTGCTTTTTTTCGTATTTACTACTATAATAATTATTGCTGTTTAGTAAAGCAAATAACAGATGCTGTTGTAGCTCAGGAGGCAGAGCGCGTCCTTGGTAAGGACGAGGTCCCGGGTTCGAATCCCGGCAATAGCTCCAAAAACTCCATTGCTTAAAGACAATGGAGTTTTTTTATAAAAGAAAATAATGCCTTTACAAAAATCAAAAATTTTTAAAGAGCATTCCTGTAATGATCTTTGTTGAACTTTGAAAAAAGAAGACCGTTCCTGTAGAATAAAATTGTGGTGGTCAACTGACAAGTAAAACTTCCACAATAAATAATACAGGGGGGCCTTCAATATGAAGTATAACCAAAATTTAAAAATCATGCAAGTTACAGATAGTACCTTGGTAATTGGGGTAGACATTGCCAAGAAAAAGCACTACGCACGAGCGTTTGACTGGCGCGGCATAGAACTTGATAAGACAATTAGCTTCAAGTCAACCTACCAGGGTTTCAAGAGTTTTGAAGAGTGGGCAAATGAGGTTGCTGCCAAGTACTGCAAGGACAAAGTCATAGTTGGGTTGGAACCAACAGGTCATTACTGGTACACATTTGCTCAGGAAATTCTGACGCAAGGGTATATGGTGGTACAGGAGAATCCATACCACGTAAAGAAAGCGAAAGAATTAGATGACAATTCGCCAAGCAAAAGCGATCGTAAAGATCCCAAGACCATCGCTATGCTTGTGAAGGACGGCAGATACCAGATACCATACATGCCACAAGGTCTCTTCGCAGAGCTTAGGAAAGCCAACAATCTGCGGGAGGAATGGCTGGTGAAATCATGGACTGTTAAGAATAAAGTTCAGAGATGGATAGACACATACAATCCAGAGTTTACAGACGTATTTAAAAGCTGGGAAGGAAAAGCCGCTCTACTGACATTAAGAGAGATGCCGCTTCCCGGCATGATTACAAAACTGCCGGCAGAGGATATTGTAAGCATCTGGAGAACAGAGGTAAAGCGGGCTGTAGGGCTGAAGCGGGCTCAGGAGCTGAAGGAAGCAACCATGTATAGCGTTGGAGTCAAAGAGGGCACGGAAATGGCACTCTACGAGATTCGTCTGCTGATGAAGGAGTACCATGAGGTCCAAAACATCCTTGAGGGTATTGAGGCTCGGTTGGAAGAGTTGGTCTTAACTATTCCAGGTGCGGCAAGGCTGCTGGAGATCAAGGGTATTGGGATAAAGACGGCAGCAGGTTTCCTGGCAGAGATCGGTGATATAAATCGGTTTAGTCATCCAAAACAGATTATCAAACTAGCCGGATTGAATCTCCGCGAGAATAGCTCGGGAACGCATAAGGGGCTGACGACCATTACCAAAAGGGGACGCAGCAGGTTACGGGCCATACTGTTCAGGGCGATGCTTCCGCTTGTAGCCAAGAACGCTGAATTCAATGTCCTGCATAAGCATTACACAACCAGGAAAGAAAATCCGATAAAGAAGAAGCAGTCTTTAATAGCGCTATGCAGTCGATTCATTAGAATTGCCTATACGCTTATCACTAGGAATGTAGAATACAACCCGGTAAAAGCGCTAGGGGGCATTGTCCTTGCTGATACCCCCTTGGCAGCATAGAATAGCTTTGCATATGGGTCACGGCCTGTCAGGAAGTCATTCCTGTGGGGTCGTCCCGCTGACAGGCCTACAGCGTGTGATAGCTCTGGTTGAGCGATGGGCATGGAGGCGGGGATGTGTACAGTGCATTGCTCATCGCCAGGTAATTCGATTGTATCACACGCTTTGCTCTTGGGTCATGCCCTTGGGTGGATCCTTGGGCCTTGAGCACAGGGACAGGAACGAAGAAGTATACAGGGATGTAATAAGTAAAAATTCGTTCTTTAACATCCGCAGATTTGCTCTGCGATAGAGGCAGGAATGCGTTTCACACACCTTGTGAACCTCTTGAGAACGGCCAATCAGGCGGATGATGAAGATAAGTATTCTTTAACAATTTCACGATAGCACCTTGAAAAAAGAGAGCTGATAGTCGGCAGGAATTTATTCCATGAGGGCGCATATGACGACCCAGTAAAGGAGCATGGCCGACATCCACCTCACGGATAGGCAGAACGAAGGAATTTAGGCCACGAGCCAGCGAGACATGGGAGGGTATGCCACCTGAGTTTATGTGGAGTAATCAGGGCCAAAAATAAATGTAATAAGTACGCAGTTTATTTAAGGCACCTATTTTCCCATATTTCAGGCAACAAAGCATTGAAATGCGTTATATCCGTGAGTGGTTCTCTTAACAACAAAGTGAAATCCTAAGATTGAGAGAGAATACGAGAGAAAATGAAAGATAATAGAGGGAGTTGGTGAATTAATGAATATTTTCATTATGGTTGATGCTGAAGGAATAAGCGGTATCTACAGTCCGGAACAGGTAATGAGCACTGGACGTCGCTATGAGGAAGGAAGAGAACTCATGGTTAGAGATATAAATGCTTGTGTGGAAGGATGTAAACAGGCAGGTGTTGACAAGATTTATGTCAGGGATGCTCATGGCAGCGGGTCCAATATTGTCTGGAGCAAGCTGTCTGATTTAGCAGATTATTATATAATAGGCTATACCGGTAAAGATCGATTTCCCGGATT
>JAMNZI010000029.1 GCA_023622385.1 Bacillota bacterium
GTTAAAACCATGAAAGAGCTTTATTGAAACTGGTTAAGGCCAGGGTACGGCCTTATTGTCTATATCAGTGCGATGTGGCGCTGGGAATAGGCCATTTCAGAACGCCGGTTGAGATTGGGATCAAATAATCAAAAACCTTAGGGGGTATATATCCGGCTATGCCGTTCCAACTTATGTCATAGATGTTCCCCCAGCGGGGGAGGCAAAATCCACGTAAATCCATAGTACGTCATCTTGATGGATGATGAGAAAGTGGTGCTGAAAAACTATCTGGGTAAGGTATACACTTATCCCAACGGTGTATCGTGAATATGAAGTGATGTGTTTTATGTGAGGGAAATGGTTAACGCTGTATGCGGCTTTGGCGGCTGCTGCTGGCGTTTATGCTACTATTGCTGCATTGTATGTCTTCTGCAGTATTAGCTTTTATGCGGTTGTAGGGGCTATTCGATCAGGTCGGCAGTTAGTGGGTTTTATAGCTAGCTTAGTGAGCAGATAAAGAAGACCCAGGGGCAGTGAACCCTTCTTTTTTGTTTTTTGGCAGGAAGGATTCAAACATTTCATTTGCGGGGATTTTATATTGAAATGTAGAAATAAGGTGATATAATTATGTTTACCAAAAAAATGTGGACTAGCTTAACTAAGAGAAGAGGGGGTGGAAAAATGTTCTGCGAGGCTGTGATTAATGAGTTAAAGCCATTAGTAATGATGGAAGAGTATAATAATAGTGACGCATACAGCAAGGAAGAGATCAAGACAATGTGCCGGGAATTAGTTAAGCTAGCCAGTAGTGAAAAAGCAAAAAAACTTATAAAGAATAACATAAATATTGATAAAAAAGTCAGATTTGGAAAACCAACAATTAAGAATACAAGAATCACTGTTGAGGATATAGCTAACATGGTTTTTGAAGGTTATAATGTCAACGATATTTTAGAACAATATCCTTCATTGGATTGCGAAGAACAGGTATACGCTGCGTTATTGTATTATTTCAATCATTATATTAGAAATAGTTTACGGTTTAAGGTTTGTATGTATTTAGGATGGTAATTATGAAGATTTTAGCCGACGAGAATATTCCTAAATATGTGTGCGATTATTTACGGCAAAATAATGTTGATATAATAAGTATAAATGATATTAAAAAAGGCGCATCTGATGACCAAGTAATGGAAATAGCCATACAGCAACAAAGGGCTCTGTTGACGAACGATGAACATTTTTATAAATATTATAGACATTTAAACCATTATGGTATAATATGGTTGAAAACGCAACCAAAAAACTATTTAGATGTTATAAGTCACGTGATTAATAAGCTGCAAAACTGTGATATAAGTAATAAAGTAATGGAATTAACGAAAAATGATAGATACACTCTTATATATAAACGAAAATCTTATCTGCCCGAAGTGAAGAAATCATTTAGATATTAGTACTAATATTCTCGGAATTTTAAGTTAAAATTTTATATCTTGAAATGCGATCTCATTTCAACAGTTAATTATTCTTTTTGTAGTTGTATTTGCGAAAGTTTTCGCATCAAGAAAGCTACAATATATGCTTTCTCGCCTAAAGACAGATCTAATTTCTAACATTACATACGATTTTGAGTCGTGCTCCACACTTAGGTAACAGTGTGTACAGCCTATGGGAGGAATCTGAAAAGAGCGGCCATAAAACCACTCTTTTTTTATGCTGGTTTTGGGTAGTAAAAAGCTTTCAGAAAAAACCTGAAAGCCCTGGTGCTGAAGGTGGGAGTCGAACCCACACGGGGTGTAAGCCCCACTGGATTTTGAGTCCAGTAATCTAAAAAGAACAGTATCAAAGTTGCGCTTTTTTTGTTGGCTACGTGTTACCTGTATGTTACCTGTGTGTTACCTACGCCCAAAATTTTAGGCGTTTTTCAGCCACTTTTTGGGGTGTTTTTTGAGGCATGAAAAAACCGCTCAATCCTTACGGATGAGCGGTTTTGCGTTGGTCTGGGTGAGAGGATTTGAACCTCCGACCTCTTGAACCCCATTCAAGCGCGCTACCAAGCTGCGCCACACCCAGATATCCATCTCGAGCACTATAAATAATACTACAAATTCTCCAAAAATGCAAGCCCCAATTTTGTATTTGGTGCATGCGCATTTTGGGGAATAATATTTAAACAGAATACAGTTTGGGCAATGTTTCTTGGGCAATTTAACAGAGCATCTGAAATGTGATATTATTATTTATGTTAAGAAAGGAAGTAGCATATCTATGGCGAATCGCGCCTTTGACTGGTTAAACCAGGCTGTAAAAGACCTGGAAATTTCCAAAAAAAGAAGTGGTGTGGCTTTATCCGGTGAAGGATAAAACCTACAATGAGCTGCACGTATAAGTTTGATGGGTGGAAAAATCCTGTAAATTTACGAATTTTTAATACGAAATTGACAACAGGACGCGTTATATGTTACAATTAGCGAGTGCATATGCCGCTCGAATATGGTTTTAAAATCCCTTTGAGGGATACCATCATTCGGCGAGTCTGGTTGGAGGAGGTGTACAGAATGTACGCTATTATTAAAACGGGCGGAAAGCAGTACATGGTGCGTGAAGGGGATATTTTGAACGTTGAAAAGCTGGATGTACAGGAAGGATCCACTGTTGAGCTTAATGAGGTGCTGGCCATAAGTGACGATAACAACAATCTAAAAGTGGGAACCCCTCTGTTGGAAGGGGCAAAGGTTGAGGCCGAGGTTTTGAAGCACGGAAAAGGGAAAAAGATCATCGTGTACAAGTACAAGCCCAAGAAGAATTATCGCAGGAAATATGGTCATCGCCAGCCCTACACCCAGATCCGCATCACCAAGATTATCGGATAAACCCACTGGTAATAGTAGGTTGACCTATGATTCGTGCGGTGATAGACAGAGCTTCATCGGGCGATATAATAGGTTTTGAAGTATCTGGTCATTCGGGATATGCCGAGATCGGGAAGGATATAGTATGCGCCGCAGTGTCTGCAATTGTCCAGACAGCTGTTCTGGGTTTGGTTGATGTGGTTGGGATTGAAGTCGTGTATCACCAGAGGTCGGGAAAGGTTAGGTGCAGCCTTCCCGAAGGGCTTTCCGAAGACTTGCGGGGAAAAGCTAATATAGTTTTGGAAACTATGCTGTGCGGCTTGAAGAGCATACAGGAGGGATACGGACCATATATTAAAGTTGAAGAAAGGAGGATGATGTAGATGTTCAGGATGAATCTTCAGCTTTTTGCACACAAAAAGGGAGTAGGTAGCTCCCGCAACGGACGCGACAGCGAATCAAAGCGTCTGGGCGTAAAAAGAGCTGACGGCCAGTTTGTTCTGGCGGGTAACATCTTGGTGCGCCAAAGAGGTACTAAGATACATCCGGGCTTGAATGTAGGCTTGGGTAAAGACGACACCCTCTTTGCCAAGATAGACGGCATCGTAAAGTTCGAGAGGCTGGGCAAGGATAAGAAGAGGGTGAGCGTATATCCTGTAGAACAAATGGGTGAAATAGCTGCTGCGCGACACTAAGGAGGATTGCGTAACAAAAGGCCTGTTTTTGCGACAGGCCTTTTATTTTTTTGGCTGGAAGATGACCGAATATGCTGTTCGCGAATATATTAATACAGGACGCAAGATGAATAGGCGCCTTAAGATAAGAAATTGGACAGCTGCGATCAGACCATCGCAATTTCAAGGTTTAGATGAATATGCCATCGATATGAGGCGTATTTAGATAAAATCGATGTTATGGGAGGAATTTAGAATGTATAGAGCATATCAGCCTGTTATGGCTATTGCCGAGATCAAAGGAGGGCCACTAGCCCCTCACATCAGAGGTGTGGTGGTGTTTACTGACGTGCCAGGCGGTACAGAGGTTTACGTTGAGGTAGTGGGGCTTCCGTCATATCAGCCGGCTCCTCCCGGAGGGCAACCCATTGGGCCACACGGCTTGCACATACACCAATTTGGCAACTGCGACGTGGGTGACCCCCAGGATCCGTTTCAGCAGGCAGGGGGGCATTGGAATCCCACACAGCAGCCCCACGGAAATCACGCAGGGGATTTTCCGGTGTTGTTTTCCAATAACGGCTATGCCAGAATGACATTTTTTACGGATAGGTTCAAGGTTTGGGAAGTGGTAGGGCACTCGGTCATAATTCACGAAAATCCTGATGACTATCGCTCTCAACCGGCAGGAAATGCAGGTAGGCGCTTGGCCTGTGGCGTAATTCGTCCTTGCTAAGGTGCACCATGTATTTTATTCTTTAATTTTTTAAGATTTTTTCGGAATAATAAAGTGCGAGAAGGTTTTAAAAGCGTCATGACCTGTAGGTTTAAGCGTAGGTTTAAGCGTTATATGGATGTTGCGTCATGAAGGGCGCTTTTAAATCATGACGCCCAATTTGACAAAGGATTCTCTGTTGAAAACTAAGGATTTTTTATTATATAATATTGGCACATAATCGAAGTACAGGTGATGCGATGTTTGTAGATATAGCGAAGATATTCATAAAAGGTGGCGACGGAGGCAACGGAGCTGTTTCCTTTAGGCGCGAGAAGTACGTTCCCCGTGGTGGTCCCGACGGAGGCGATGGAGGGGACGGCGGGGATGTTATATTCGTCGTGGATCCGGGTATGCGTACCTTGATGGATTTCAGATATAAGAAGCATTACAAGGCCGAACCGGGGCATAACGGTGGATCTAATAACATGAAGGGCAAAGATGGCGAGGACCTAATCATTAGGGTACCGCCCGGCACTGTTATAAGGGATTTTGAAACGGGCAAGGTTTTGGCGGATTTGATGCATCCCGGACAGCAAAAGGTTCTGGCACGCGGAGGCCGTGGTGGCAAAGGGAATGCACGTTTTGCGACTCCTACGCGTCAGACCCCTAGATTTGCTCAGCCGGGTGAAAAGGGAGAAGAAAGATGGATTGTATTGGAGCTAAAGTCTATTGCCGACGTGGGCCTTATTGGTTTCCCCAATGTGGGCAAATCTACCATACTCTCTGTGCTCACGTCTGCTCGTCCCAAGATAGCTAATTATCCCTTTACCACCCTGACGCCAAATCTGGGGGTGGTGGAGGTTGATAGGGAGCATTCCTTTATACTAGCCGATATTCCCGGTTTGATAGAAGGAGCACACAAGGGATTGGGCCTGGGGCATGATTTTTTGCGTCACATAGAGCGTACCCGTATGCTGGTTCACGTGGTGGACGCATCGGGGGTAGAAGGCCGAGACCCTGTGCAGGACTTCTACATCATCAACCAGGAGCTTGAATCTTATAGCGCTGACCTGGCACGGCGTCCTCAAATTGTGGCGGCTAACAAGTGTGACCTGCCAGGGGCGGAGTACAACGTAAAGCGTTTAAAAGAGGAATTGGAGCCAAAAGGGATTAAGGTGTTTGCGGTTTCTGCTACTCAGAACCGGGGGTTCAAGGAACTGGTTTGGGAGATTGTTCAAATGTTGGAAAAACTTCCTGCAGTTGAGCCCTTTGAGGAAGAGGTAGCAGAGACTTATGATAATATACCAGACCAAGAGCTCTTTGAGATTACTCGTGACGGAGATGTATACGTGGTATCAGGCCCGGCTGTAGATCGGTTGATGGCCAGCGTAAACCTCGACAGTTACGATTCCATGCAGTATTTTCAAAGGGCGCTGAGAAGGAGAGGGATCATTGATGCTTTAAAGGAGAAAGGCGTTCAAAACGGTGATACGGTGCGTATTAATGACATGGAGTTTGAGTTCATTGAGTGATCATCACCAAATCGTTAAGTAGGGGGTCAAGGAAAACGGCTATGGATTGCATTCAGTGCCAGAACTGCAAGATGGGTCAGCCTATGTATTATTGTGCTGCCAAAGGTGAATTTGTCATCGATACTTCCAAAACCACGGTCATTGAAAAGACTCGGAGCGGTTGGAAAAAAGGCGACCCAAAGTATGAGCTGCACAGAAGAAAAAACCGCAAAGAGCTGGGAGTATGAGTTATAAGCTGAAAGTTAAAAAGGGCAACGCTGCATGAGGCTTGCCCTTTTGTTTTTATGGTTGTGCTCTTGTTAGTGTCGGGCTTTATATTAAACTATGTGTCCTATTGAGTGCCTGTATAATATTAATTATATCACTTGCAACGCGTTTATATTAGGTTATGGGCCCTGCTGAGGACTGAAACCCATTGTGCCATGGACAATGTTATAAATTATATAAACTACTCGTTTAAAACTTCGTCCTGGGCTTTGACTCCTTTGGCTCTGGGATGAGCGATGTAGGCTAAAATGCCCAGCAGTACAAAGGATACCGATAATATGAGGTAATATATGAAATAGGCCTGGAAGATGAAGGATGCCACCAGGAATAACAAGCCGTAAAGGATGTAGGTTCTGGCCTTTGCTGGGGTGAGAAGGTTTTCCCTGGCCTTTTTTCTCCTAAGCCTTGACTTTTCAATCTCGCTTTTAAGGTAAAGATTTATGGCATCCTGGTCATCAAAAATGCCTGACTTTTCCATCATTTTGACTACTCCATCGCCGTTTATCAAGTATAGCTCAACGTCATCGTGGTCTTGTAGGATGGCATGGCACGTATCGCTGAAGCTTGACGAGGTGAAGTAAAAGCCGGTTGTATATCCGCAGTGTTTCAGGATTCTTAAGAATTTGTACACCTCAAAAGGAGGTACCTGCTGGCTGTAGGGTGTGTGATAAAAGCCTATGAGCGCTTGCTTGCCCTTATATGTGGCCTTGAAAAACCTTTTGCCTATTTTGATGTCTTCAAATTTTCCGCTGTGGTGCAGTGCCTTTGCGAGGCGCCATTTGAACTGTTCGGGCGTAAGGTTCAACAATTCCTTTTTTCTATATGTAGCTGCTGCGCTGATTAGCTTTGCTTGCCGTTTTCTTTCAAACTGCTTTGCTCTTAACTTGAAGTGTGCCATGCTGATGGCCCCGGCAACCACAATGGCCAAAATGAGCGATAGCCATGGGATTTTGGTCTTATAGACAAACCACAGGTATGATGTGACCAGCGCTGCGCTAGCTAGCATTATGGCGTCTATGAGCCAGCTTACGATGGATGCGGGTTTATCTCCTTCTTCAAGGTAATAGTTCCATTCGCCAATTTTGGTGCAAAGCCTTTTCAAAAGGTTCATCGCGCAAAACCTCCCTTTTAGGAAATTTTTCCCTAAAAGAGGTAGGTTTATTCGTCATTTTAACGGATTTGTGCTATAATAGATATCGATTTATCAGCTGCTGAAAAGCGATGCCATTTTACTTTGGTCAGTTAGCTATGATGGCTTTTTTAGGGATAAAAAGCTTTTGATGCCTTTATGCTAAAAATTTTGAAAGGACGGGGGATTGGTGTGCCGGATATTATGAGCAGTGAGGATACTACGGCATGTGGTAAGTCCATACGGCCTGTGAGGCTGGGGATAGCAGGGGGAACTTTTGATCCCATACATATAGGCCACCTCATAATTGCAGAGGTGGCCAGGCAGGAGTGCGAGCTGGATAAGGTGCTTTTCATTCCCACAGGGGTTCCTCCGCACAAGACGGCTTACGCTGTCACTCCAGCTGCCTACAGGTATGAGATGGTTAAGATGGCCATAATGGACAACCCTTATTTTGAAATAAGCGATATTGAGGTGAAAAGGGAAGGTTTTACGTATACCGTGGATACCTTAAGGGAGCTAAAAAGGATATATCCAGCAAACGTGGAGTTTTTCTTTATAATAGGGAGCGACACCCTGCCAGAAGTCAAGGGCTGGCGGGAAGCATCACTGGTAGTTAAGTACTGCCATTTTGTGGTGTACAGCAGGCCCGGATATGACGTGGTTGAGAGGGAAATACGGTTTCTGCGGGAGAGCATGGGGGCATCCATATATACTGTTCAGGGGCCGTTACTCGATATATCATCTACCGATATCAGGGATAGAATAGAAAAGGGAAAGTCCATACGCTATCTTGTGCCACCATTGGTGGAAGAGTATATCTATAAAAATCATCTGTATATGCAATTTTAGCAGCAGGAGGTTTACAATATTATGCTCGAAACGATGCGGGAAAGCGAAATGTATAAAAGGCTTAGGACCTTGATGGATGAGGAGAGGTATGCCCATTCTCTGGGCGTGAGGGATTGTGCCGTCATGCTGGCTGAGAGGTATGGGGCTGATGTAGGAAAAGCCAGGCTCGCGGGCTTGCTTCATGATTGCGCCAAGGGCCTATCAAGGCAGGAGATGATAAACAGGGCGATGGAGGCAGGAATTGAGCTTGGGCCTGAGGAGTTCCAAAGCGAGGCTTTATTGCATGGTGCCGTGGGAGCGATAATAGCCAGGCAGGTGTTTGGGGTCGAGGACCCAGAGATACTAAGTGCGATTGAATGCCATACCACGGGAAAAAGGGATATGGCCTTGCTTGATAAGATAATATACCTGGCCGATTATATAGAGCCCAATAGGGATTTTCCCGGAGTGGAGGATCTGAAGCAGGCGGCCATGGAGGACCTTGACAAAGCTGTGCTTATGGCTTTGCGCCGAACCATTAAATACGTACTGGATACCGACCGCTTTCTTCATCCCAGGACGGTTGAAGCGTGGAATGACATGTTGAAACGTTTTAAGAGTCAAACAATTGATGGCTGATTCTCCTCATGTTGACAAATTGTGCATAATGGATATAATAAAGAAAAGAAACGCAGGTGGAGGGAAGAATTTGCAAAACAACTCGAAGGAACTGGCTTTGCAAATTGCAAAGATTTTGGATGCTAAGAAGGCAATGGATGTAGTAATACTCGATATAAGCCATTTGACAATTATTGCTGATTATTTTGTAATAGCCAGTGGCAATACGGAAATACAGGTAAGGGCTTTGTGCGATGAGCTGCTGAAAAACATGGGCGAGCGGGGCATACAAGCACGGGCTCAGGAAGGATACAGGCACGGTAGATGGATTGTCGTAGATTATGGCGATGTAGTTGTGCACATTTTTCATCGGGAAGACAGGGCTTTTTACAATCTGGAAAGGCTGTGGGCTGACAGTCAGATCCTATCGGTTGACGGTCAAAACTAAAGCTCTCGCTCCCATGGGGATGCTCAGACGGCCAACCTTGGACGAAGTTCACCCTTGTAATGATGCTGTAAAGGGCGGTTCTCAAGGTTGTAGGCTGGATAGAGCGGAGCTTAAATTTACTCATAAGGAGTAGTCATAAGAAGATTGCCATCTGGATGTGTTAAAGCATTGATACGTTTATGTAAGCCTCCCACGGTGAAGGAGAAGTCCACTCCGTTTAAGATGTGGGAGGTCACTTTAATATGGAGGGGAAACCGTTATGGAATACAGGTTCAGCGAGATTGAAAAAAAGTGGCAGGAAAGATGGGAAAAGGACAAGGCATTTCGCAGAGTAGAGGACCCAAACAAGAAGAAGTTCTATATGTTGGAGATGTTTCCATATCCATCGGGCAAGCTGCACATGGGGCATGTACGCAATTATTCCATTGGCGACGTTATAGCACGGTACAGGACCATGCAAGGGTATAACGTCCTGCACCCCATGGGGTGGGATGCTTTTGGCCTGCCGGCTGAAAACGCAGCCATCGCTCACCAAATTCATCCCAGCACATGGACATGGGATAACATAAACAACATGCGGGAACAGCTTAAAGGGCTGGGCATAAGCTACGACTGGGAGCGGGAGGTGGCTACCTGCCACCCCAGCTATTACAGATGGACTCAGTGGATGTTCCTGCAGTTCTTCAAACGAGGGCTTGCCTATAAGAAGCGGGCCTTTGTCAATTGGTGTCCTTCTTGCAGTACCGTGCTGGCCAATGAGCAAGTAGTTGACGGCTACTGCGAGCGCTGCGGCACATTGGTGGCCAAAAAGGACCTAGAACAATGGTTTTTCAAGATCACCGACTATGCCGATCGCCTGCTCAAGGACATTGACAAGCTAACCGGTTGGCCAGAGAAGGTCAAGGTGATGCAACAGAACTGGATTGGCCGCAGCGAGGGTGCCATGGTGGATTTCACGGTAGAAGGCAGTGGCGAGACCATAACCGTGTTCACCACAAGGCCAGATACCATTTATGGCGTGACTTATATGGTGCTGGCACCTGAACATCCATTGGTACTCAAGCTGGCCCAGGGCACCGAACAGGAAGGTGAAGTGCGAGCCTTTATAGATAAGATGCAGTATATGAATGAGATTACGCGTACGTCGGAGGAAACCGAGAAAGAGGGCGTATTTATCGGACGATATGCCATCAACCCCATGAACGGCCAGCGAGTGCCGCTGTATATAGCAAACTACGTATTGCTGGATTATGGGACGGGGGCCGTGATGGGCGTTCCAGCTCATGACCAGCGTGATTTTAAATTTGCTACCAAATATGGGTTGCCCATAGTTCCCGTCATAAAGCCCGAGGACGATAGCGTAGATGTCTTTGCTCTGAGAGAGGCCTTTGAAGGGCAGGGCATAATGATAAATTCAGGGCCTTTTGATGGCTTGCCCAACAAAGAGGCCATGCAAAAGATAATTGAGTACATGGAAGAGAAGGGCATAGGCAAGAGGCATGTAAGCTACAGGTTGAGGGACTGGCTGATTTCCCGCCAGCGTTACTGGGGGGCGCCTATACCCATTATATACTGTGATAAATGCGGCATTGTGCCAGTGCCTGAAGACCAGTTGCCGGTGATATTGCCTACCGATATGAAGTTTACCGGCAAGGGGCAGTCCGTCCTGGCTGAAAGTAAGTCGTTTGTGCACACTACTTGTCCGCAGTGCGGTGGTCCCGCAAGGCGGGAGACCGATACCATGGATACATTTGTATGTTCGTCGTTCTACTTCTTGAGGTTTACCGATCCTAGGAATGCTGAAGCGCCCTTTAGCCGACAAAAAGCCGAGTATTGGATGCCGGTGGATCAGTATGTAGGCGGGGTGGAGCATGCCATACTCCACTTGCTGTACGCCAGGTTTTTCACCAAGGTGCTGTATGATATTGGCCTGTGTCCTGTAGATGAACCTTTTACCAACCTGTTGACCCAGGGTATGGTGCTCAAGGACGGTTCAAAGATGTCAAAGTCCAAGGGCAATGTGGTGAGCCCGGAGGCTATTGTAGCCAGGTATGGCGCTGATACTGCAAGGCTGTTTGTATTGTTTGCAGCGCCACCTGAAAGGGACCTCGAATGGAGCGATCAGGGCGTTGAGGGCTGCTATCGCTTCCTCAACAGGGTATGGAGATTGGTCAATGAATGCAAGGATGCCTGTAAGCATTATGTCAAAGGTGAAGAATTTACTAATCTGTCCCAGCAGGATAAGGAGCTTCGATACGTTGTGCACAACACCATAAAGCGGGTAACCGTTGACATAGAGGAGAGGTTCAATTTTAATACAGCCATAAGTGCTATCATGGAGATGGTAAATGCCATTTACCACTACAAGGAAAATGTAGATGTGCAGCAAAATATGGCAGTGATAGGCGAAGCCATTACCCATCTACTGCTGCTTCTAGCACCCTTTGCGCCGTATATCACCGAAGAGCTATGGGAGGTTACCGGCCATGAGGGGAGCATACACGCCCAGCGGTGGCCTGCTTACGATCCCCAGGCTTTGGTACAGGAAGAGGTTGAAATGGTGGTCCAGGTCAATGGAAAGGTCAGGGACCGCATGATGGTGCCGGCCGACGCCACGCAGCAGGTAATACAGGATATGGCGCTAAGCTTAAGCAAGATACAAGAGCTCATAAAGGACAGGAGCGTCGTAAAGGTAATTGTGGTGCCAAAGAAGCTGGTCAACATTGTGGTAAAGTGATGAGATGCAAGATATAAACTAGCAAAGGGGGATATTCTTGCGGAATATCCCCCTTTGCTTTTATGGGACATCTGTTAGAATTTCTTCTGATAATCGTCATATGCCCGTACTATATGGGTAAAGCCGGCAGCTTTAAGCTGTTCCACAGCAAAGCAGTGTTATTAATCTTTCGGCCTAAGAAATTTCACCGATATCGCCACAAACTATACTTTCTCCGCCGCCTTCTGTGCCTTAAAGTGTAAAATACTGTGACTATAAGCAAAAAGAGCAGGGCAACAACTATAATCCAAGGATTGGAATACCATTTGCCGCTAGCAGTTGACTCATCTCCAGGGTCGGGCGTTATCATGTCAACTATGGTTTTTTTCCTTTCTACGTTCCTCGCGGCAATCAGGTCGCTCTGCCATATTGTTTTGCCGTCCAAGGTATAAGTGAGCTTGCCCACCGCCTGGCCTTTGTAAATCGGGGCTTCCAAATGCAGCTGGTTGTTTTCATCGGTATAATACCATTCAATGTTTTGCTGTATCTTGGCCACATCTTCTTTTGCTATTACATCGCGAAAACCTTGAGCTACCAGGATGTCCAGAGTCCCGGAATCCTCAGAGGCGTGGTTGTGCACCTCGGTGGTGGCGATGACCTGATCCTGTTTGAGCGGTTCGTACATGGTGTAGTGCTCAAACCCGTACTCAAGCAGCTTTTTTGAGTCGCTCCATTGGCCGTTTCTGGTGCTTTTCAGCACTACAGCGATGAGATTCATGCCATCTTTTGAGGCAGAGGATACTAAGCAATTGCCCGAATACGAAGTATATCCGGTTTTAATGCCGGTGGCGTAAGGATAGTAACATTCTTTACTGTTCTTATCCAGCAATTTATTTTTATTCACCCAGTAACGAGTGGCTTTTTTGGTCGGGTCATTCTTATCGACTTCGTTCCAGTCAGGGTATTCCCTGTAAGTGATTTGTACGATTTCGCGAAAAACCTCGTGTTTCATCGCTTCCCTGGCGATCAGAGCCAGGTCGTATGCGGTGGTGTAATGGTTTTGGTCGTGATAGCCGTGGGGATTGGCAAAGTGGGAATTTGTTGCCCCTAGCTCTGCAGCCCTTTTGTTCATGAGCTCATAAAATTTATCCAGAGCTTGGGTGTATGGCATGTCAGGATCGCCTGATACAATACGGCCTATGTGGGCACCTATGGCGAGCGCGGCATCATTGCCAGAAGAGACCATAAGCCCCACCAACAGGTCTTTTAAGGTTATCTGTTCCCCTACATCAATGCAAGCCAGGCTGCTGTCTCTCGGAGTTAGGTTGACCTCGTTACCTACCGTGACTATTTCATCTAAATTGCCGTTTTCTATTGCCAGCAAAGCTGTCAGTATTTTGGTTGTACTTGCAGGATACAGCTTTTCATCCTTATTTTTCTCATACAGTACCTTCCCGGTTTCCTGTTCGATGAGCACAGCTCCCTGGGCGTCCAGTTCTAATGTTGAGGCGGTTGAAGGTTCTGTAGTTTCTGTAAGATCAGCACTTTCATCCTGGGCCTGAGGGCTCTCAGGATTGAGCATGGTGGCTGATGATTGAACAGGGAATAACAGTATAAACAATGCCGCTATTAAAGCCAAAAATCGTTTCATCGTCAAAAACCCCTTACTTAACAGTAGGATCTTGCTTTTTAGTATAGCAGATTATCAATGGGTTTGTACAGAAAAAAGTTAAGGGATGGTGAATTGATTACAAAAATGTGGTAAAATATTTTCATAGTAAGGTGCATAAAATACCGACAATGCTATAGACCAATTCTCTTTGTTAAATCTCATCAAAGCACAGTATAAGGCCCATATGTTTGAATGCGATTGACCAGGCGGGGGTGAAAGCTATGCTTAACCTCGATGCCAATCAAAAGAAGGTTTTACTTGTAGTGGCTACTGTTCTGGTTTTGCTGGTTACGGCGCACATCTTTAGGGATGCGTTTGCCAAAGGCAGTGAACCTGTGGCTGTGCGTGAAAAGCAGGAGCTTATGCTGGGGAATCATTCGCAAAACACCGGCCAAGAGCTTTCGGGAGAAGTTGTTCCTAGGGAAAGTGAATCCGCACAATATGGCTCTGGTGAGGACAAGCTATCCCTCAAAAAGATAAAGGTGTACATCGTGGGTGCAGTAAGGTATCCAGGGGTTATAGAGGTAGAGGAGGGCAGCCGGCTGATAGATGTGCTTGAGCTAGCAGGTGGGGCTACAGAAGAGGCTGACCTAGAAAGGGTAAACCTGGCCCTTAGGGTGCAGGATGAGGGCATGTATAAAATCCCTAAAATAGGGGAAGAGCTGTCGGAACAGAGCCCCGCTCTTTTAGGTGCTATATCGAAGCAAGAACAGCAGAAAATAAATATCAATACTGCAGACGAGGCCACATTGGATACGTTGCCGGGCATTGGCCCCAGCAAAGCAAAGAGGATCATAGAGTATCGGGAACAGAACGGACCGTTTAAATCCATCGAAGAACTCAAAAACGTATCGGGAATTGGTGAAAAGACCTTTGAGCAACTCAAAGACTTGATTACGGTTAACTAATGCTTGATTGTTGTGAGTAGCTCTTTAAGGCCTGAATGGGGAAGCTCCTTGCCCCAGCAAAATTGATTTTATATTTGGCATATGGTACAATAAAACTTGTGCATAAAGGTTTTGAAAGGAAGGGACAGGGCTTATGCCAAAGAAACTGTTGGTGGTGGATGATGAGCCTGCTATCATAAAAGGGCTTAAGTTTAGCCTAGAACGGGATGGTTATCAGATTGACGCCGCATATGACGGCGAGGAAGCCATGAAGATGTTCGATGAAAATCGGTATGACCTCGTTATCCTGGACGTGATGCTACCCAAGCTAGATGGACTGACGGTGTTGCAAAGAATAAGGGAGAAATCATCGGTGCCCGTTATAATGCTAACGGCCAAAGGGGAGGATATGGACAAGATCCTGGGCCTGGAATACGGCGCCGATGACTATATAACAAAGCCGTTTAACATTCTGGAGCTAAAGGCCAGGATCAAGGCTGTCTTCAGGAGAACTAACGATACCGATAAAAACGACAAGCAGATCATTCGGGTTAAAAATATGGTCATCAATTTAGCGAACCGCAGCGTGACCATAGATGGCAAGGAAGTCAACTTGACTGCCAAGGAATTTGATCTGCTTAAGCTCTTTGTCACCAATCCGGGCAAAGTATACACCCGTGAAAATCTGCTAGAACTTATATGGAAGTATGAATACCTTGGTGATGTAAGGACAGTGGATGTTCACATACGCAGGCTGCGTGAAAAGATAGAGAAAAATCCCAGCCAGCCCGAGTTTATATTCACTAAATGGGGAGTGGGATATTACTTTGCTGACAAATAGGACTTTTTTTTTAAGCCTTAGATGGCAAATCGTAATCACATATTTGATAATAATTTTAATCGGGTTTACCTTTATCGGCATATCGGTTTTGGACATTTTAGGAAAGTACATGATGGACAACAAAAAGAACGCCTTTAGGCTGTATGCTAACTGGGTTGCCCAGGCTGTTTCTTATGATTATGCCAGCGGAGATCCCGATATTCTTGCCAGCATAGTATATGACCTTCAGGCCCTGGGAGAGGAGATTTTCAACAAAGAGCTGGAAGCCACTCGAATACTTATACTGAACAAAAACGGGGTGGTGGATTACGATTCCTACAACATAGTATATGGGCCTGATAGCCTTTTGAAGCAGGATTTAAGCCAGGTTTTTCCTGAAGTCAAGGCGGTGCTTGAAGGAGAGAGTGTAGATCCAAAGGAATTGTATATAAAGCCTGAGAATTCGCGTGATGCCAAGCTGGTGCTGTACACCTATGCCCCCATTCAACATGAGGAACAAGGAATCATTGGTATGGTAATCATATCCACTTCTTTATCCAGAATTGAGCGGATGCTGGCCGAGGTAAAAACCAGGGTAAGCGCGTATTTAATTGTCACCAGTGCTGTTATCATCATAGCCAGCTATATAATATCAGGATTTATCACACAGCCCATCAAAGAATTGACCGATGTTATCAAGAAGATGAGCCAAGGACATTTAGATCAACGCGTAAAGGTACGAGGAAGCAAGGAATTGAGGCAACTGGGAGAGGCATTCAATATCATGAGCGAGAAGCTTGAAAACCTGGATAGGGCGCGCAATGAGTTCGTTTCAAATGCCTCTCACGAGCTTAAGACGCCTTTGAGCGCCATCAAGGTATTGACAGAATCGCTCATTCACATGGATGTCGATGACCTATCTGTTTACCGAGAATTTCTAGAAGATATAAATTCGGAAATAGATAGACTGAATGCAATTATAAACGATTTGCTCACGCTGGTGAAAATAGACACTGAAGGTGAAGAGTTGAAACGAGAGCCAGTGGACCTGGTGGAACTGGTGGACAGTGCGATAAAAGGTTTGCAGATTTTGGCCCAGCAGAAAGATATACGGCTTGAGGTTTTCTATGATGATCGTTTGACGGTGTATGGCGACGCCGTGAAACTGCGTCAAGTTATAAGCAATATCGTTGATAATGCCATAAAATATACACCAGAGGGGGGTAGAGTGACTGTCGAGGTTTACAAGGGACTTGAGAATGCAGTAGTGAAAGTGAGCGATACAGGAATAGGGATACCAGCCGAAGACCTGCCGCATATTTTTGATAGGTTTTACAGGGTGGACAAGGCAAGGTCCAGAGCTACGGGCGGCACTGGTCTGGGGCTATCCATAGCCCAGAAAATCGTGTTGCAACATGGAGGGGACATAAAGGTGGCCAGCGAAGAAGGAAAGGGCAGCACTTTTTATATAGAACTGCCCCTTGAAACGATAATATATTAGATAGTGATCATTGTTGTTTTGTTAGAGTTATTTAAACTTTTTGTAAAAATATTTTGCTATACTAGAAAAGTAATGGAAATTGGAGAAGGGATAGGGAAATGCGCGGTTCAAGGCGTTTATCGATATTAGTATTTATTTTAGTTATAGTTGTTGTCTTGGTAGGGTGTAATACGGTTTTTGACAGGATAATGTTTTTTAACAGGAGAAACGATTCGGAGGACAAACAGGAGCAGAAGTATATAAACCCTGAGCCTCAAATCAGCCAGGTCAATGTGACTTTATATTTCAAGCACTATCTGGCCGATTATCTGGTGCCTGAAAAAAGAATGGTGCAAAAAGGAAGCCAGTCCATTGAGTATGTGATAGTATCTGAGCTGCTCAAAGGGCCTACATTTGAACGAGTTGCTGTAATGCCGCCCAATGTCAAGTTGTTGGATGTTACACGCAACGGTGATACTGTCTTCGTAAATTTAAGTGAAGAATTTAGGGGCGATATTGACCTGGCCGCTGTGCGCAAGGATAACGTGCCCGAGGACCAAAAGGAAAGTGTGTTGGCTCAGATGAAGAGGCTTTGCATCTATTCTATTGTAAACTCGCTTACCGAATTGGATGGCGTCAATAGGGTAAAGATACTGGTCAACAATCGGGCTCTTACGTATGAAGAAATGGGAATTGAACTCATAGCCTCGCAAACAGCGAACGTTGCCAAAGACACCCCCGTTATGGCGCTTACGCGTAATAAGAATTTTATCTTAACCCCCTCTGAAGTGGTAAAGCAGGTATTTGATTCTCTTGTAGGAGAGCCGGATTGGGAAAGAATCGATGCTTTTTTGGCGCGAAAGAATGCTGATGGGAGCGAGCGCCTGCCTATAGAGGAAATACAAAAGATATATTCGGCTTATGTTGCGGGGTTGGAGTTTGATAGCGATAATTTTATAATGAGCGAGGAGATTAAACCTGATGGAGAGGCTTTTGTTACGGTAACTTATGCAATTAAGTATGCGAATGGGAAAAAGGAAAGTCGTGACAGCGATGTGTTGAGGCTGGTAAACGAAGATGGGATTTGGAAGCTGAGGACGCCTGACTTTTTTACTGCTGTTAGGTAACTGGATTTTTAGGTTTGTGGAATATTGAAAATGAGGTGAACATCGAGGTTAACAATAGAATTTGACGTTTAACATGGGGAAACAGTAAGGATTTAAAGCAAAAGCCTGGTAGATGTTAGAAATGAACGGAAAGTGAGGGTGATGATGCAGTTGGTGGTCAGTGGAGGATGGTCAACAGGCTGACGATAAAGGAGGGATCGCATGATAGATAGGTTTATTCGGGCCGTTGCTGTAACCGTGATGTCTGCAGTTCTAGCCGTCATGGTACTTGTCTCCTGTAGTGCAATGCCAAGGAGCCAGATAGATGGAGAGATGGGGACACAGCAAAGTAGAGGGGAAACCGCCAAAAACTATTTTTTTAAAGGTTTGGAAGTTGGTGAGGGGGATCAAAATCTATATTCTGTGTTGGAAGATAGTGATATATATTCTGCTGATGTCGCCTTGTATTTTTACAATCCCGATACTAATAGGCTAGAGCCCGAGAAACGAACTATCAATCTTCATAAAACAGACCAGATTTTGAAAGTGGTTATAAACCAATTTCTGCGTGGGCCAAAAGTTAAGAATTTAAGACATGTTGTATCTCCCAACGTCACGTTGCAAAAAGTGGAACGATATGCAAGTGTAGTGAGCGTATATCTGTCAAAAGAATTTTTGGAAAGTCAGGATATCTCTATTGCGAGGGCTGCACTGGTAAACACCATATTGGAGTCTGAAGAAGCCAAATATGTGAAGATATACGTGGAAGGGCAGGAACTTACTCATAACGGTAAGGATGATGGGCAGATTTTAGGGCTTCTAACGAAATATCCAAATGATGTGGAACAAATTAAATTGGAAGAGCAGAAGCTTATTTCACAGGACGATTTCAAATATATCAAGAGAGAAATATATTTTCAGGATCGTGAAAAGAGATTTTTGGTTCCAGAAATAAGGGATATCCCCGTTAACCAAGGGAAATACGTTGAGGCGATTGTGGGCGAATTGATAAAGGGGCCGGCCAAGG
>JAMNZI010000136.1 GCA_023622385.1 Bacillota bacterium
AAAGGCCTAGGATCAATTATACCATTTTATGTACGGTGTCAAGGTCGGGTAGTATTTTCTCGCTTACGCTCGAAAATCTCCACCCTTTCCTTGACACCATAAGGCTTTACAGATCAAAAAAGTTAAAATTTGGATATCTATATCATACATTTTTCTCAAAAAATGTTGCATTTAATATTGCAATTTAGAGACCCAGAGAAACACAAAAATTTAATTGCTAGAGCTAAAAGATATTTAAACAAATTTGGTGAAAAAAGACCCGAAATGTTAGTTACCGAATGGAATAAAATGTTTGATGAAGTATCTCTTCAAGAACTTTCACAAATGTCAAGAAGAGCGGCTGCAGTTGCTGCTATTATTACCGCAATGATGGAAGCCGAAGTGGATTGGTCTTTTTATTATCATATTTGGGATCAGACATTTTATCCAGAAGAATTTAAGTCCTTTTATAACGACTTGACAATTATGATAAAACATTGGAATGAAATTCCTCATAGATTTGGTTTATTCGGAGTAGCAGGTGAAGTGAGGCCTCAATATTTTGTATATCAAATGCTTTACCGAATGGGGAAGGAACGAGTTGAAGCCTACAGTGAAGATACAGATTTATGGGTAAATGCTGCAATATCAGAAGAGCAGATTACGATAATGATTACTAATTACAATGCAAAGGGGTCAGAAGATAAAATTGCTAAGCTTCATTTTAAACATGTACCAAGAGGATGTAAAGAGTTGTTAGTTTACCGTATTGACGGAGAATGTAGGTGGTCTGATGATCTTGAACTTTTGCCTGTGGAATATAGAGAAATTGATATAATTGAAAATTATAATTTGAGCCTCCACATATATTGTCCTGCTGATAGTGTTAATTTTATTATATTAAAGAATAAGAAATAGAAAGATGAACACGGGTCTTTTTTAAACCTCTCACTTTTCACCTTATTATTTGGCATTTATTAGGACAAAAAGTTTAGCAGCTTCGTTGATGATTATGGCTTTGTTAATAGTTTAGTTGATGCCCCTAAGACGGGGTGTTTCTTTTTGTGTCATATTGAATATCTTTTTCTCAAGAATGAAATTTTGTCAGAATAATTTTAATATGGCATTATCGGAAAATAATGACGTTTGGTTGTGAATTTATTGAATCCTCTTCCAAATTAAGTTATAATTATAGAGTATCTTTTCCATTCTTGAAAACAATCGTAGTAATGAGCATAAAATTTCAATCATATCAGATGAGGCAGATAGCGTGACTAGCATTCACACTATAAACAAATTAAAGTAAAATTTTAATATAATTAACATTTGGAGGGATTGATGTGAATCTACAGGAATTTAAAAACCCATCGTCTATTTATCGTCCTGCCCCTTTTTGGAGTTGGAATGATAAGCTGGACAAGGAAGAGCTGAAACGGCAAATAAATGAGATGGCTCAAAAAGGCTGGGGCGGGTATTTCATGCACTCCCGCGTGGGCCTTGTGACAGGATACCTATCACAGCAGTGGATGGAGATGGTTCAGACTTGTGCACAGCAGGCTAGAGCTACCCAAACCTATGCTTGGCTGTATGACGAGGACAAATGGCCTTCGGGTTTTGCAGGCGGTGAGGTGCCTTCTGCCAACGAAGACTACAGGAGCCGCGCACTGGTGCTGCTTAAGAAAGAAGAATTGACGGAAAACGATGAGGTGCTGGCAGAACACGTCCATGAAGGCAATACCTATTACATATGCAAGAGGATATCAACGTTGGATAACCCTTGGTTTAATGGTACGTGCTATGTGGATCTGATGAATCCTGAAGCAGTTAAGGCCTTCATTGAGTGTACCCATGAACGTTATAAAAAAGCTTGTGGAGAATATTTCGGCAAAGAAATTCCGGGTATATTTACGGATGAGCCTTGCTATCTTATGGCAGGGCATTATAGAGTTCCTGCACTTCCCTGGTCAGATTGCCTTCCGCAATTTTTTAAGGATTTGAAAGGTTATAGTATCGAAGAGCACCTGCATGAGCTATTTTTTGATGTGGATGATTATCGTAAGGTTCGCTTTGACTTTTTCGATGCTGCTACCCGCTTATTCCTCGAAAGCTTTACTAAGCAGTATTATGCGTGGTGCCAAAACAACAACTTGAAGATGACCGGCCACTTCATGGCAGAGGATACGCTGGTTTCCCAGATCCAGTGGATCGGCGCTGCAATGCCGCATTATGAGTTCATGCACTGGCCCGGCATTGACAAATTGGGGAGGCATGTTGATCAGCTCGTTACCGTTAAACAGGTTACATCGGTTGTGGACCAGCTGGGCAAGGAAAGGGCTTTTTGCGAGGTATTTGGCTGTATAGGCCAACAATCCAGCTTCTACCACAGAAAGTGGATAGCTGACTGGCAAGCTGCGCTAGGGATAAGCTTTGTAAACCACCATCTGTCGCTTTATTCGATGCGTGGTGAAAGGAAGAGGGATTTTCCTCCTAACTTTTACTATCAGCAGCCGTGGTGGGAAGATGAGAGACAGTTTGGCGATTATATAGGCCGACTGTGCTATGCCGTATCCCAGGGCAAGAGGGATGTGGACATACTAGTTTTGCATCCTATTGCCAGCGTATGGAGCGAATATTCGCCATTGCACAAGTATAACAATTTTGCGGTAGAGAAGGGGGTATACGATGAGCCATTTACGAATCTCTCCAAAGCTCTCATGTCCAATAAGCTGGATTTCCATTATGGCGATGAGATGATAATGGAGAAACATGCTAAGGTGGTAGATGGTAAGCTCATTATAGGGCAGCACGCATATTCCACGGTGGTTGTTCCACCGGCTCTCACTTTGCGTTCGTCCACTGTCAAGCTTTTGAAGGAGTTTGCACAGGCAGCCGGCGCAGACAGGCTGATATTCATGTACCCCATGCCCGAGAGGATCGATGGGGAGATAGCTGCCATCGATTGGCCAGAAGGCATACAAAGGGTTAGGGCCATAAGCGATGTGATTTCCATACTGGATGGATATTACAAGGATAGGATTAGAATCACAGACGAGGCTACCGGCGCTAATGCTCATAAGATACTATGCCATCAGCGAAGTTTAACCCAGGGCAAAATGTTGTTTTTGGCAAACACCGATGAGAAAAGGGAAGTTTGGGCTAAAATTTCTGTGCCCGGACAGGGTATGCCGGTTATCCTGGATTTAATGTCAGGGGAGGTATTCCACCTGCCGTCGGCTTTACGTGACGGCCGAGTGGAGTTTAAAGTGAAGTTTTATCCTGCAGGAAGCCTTATTATAGTGCTGTCCAATGGCGAGATACCAGCAAGACCGGCGCCAGCATATCTGGACAGCGGAGTGCAGCTTGTTGAGCAACCTACTACATTGCAGCTTGTAAGTGATTGGCAGGTATCGGTTCTCGAACAAAACGTAATGCCCATTAATGACGTTACCCTGTATCTGGATGGCAAATTGGTGGCCCAGGATGAACCCGTTACCAAGGTGCTGCATCAGTGGTTTTATAAAGCGCCCGAGGGGACGCCGTTCAGAGCCGAATACACCTTTGAGGTGCTGAATGTTCCCGAGGGTGAAGTATTTGCAGCCATAGAGGTGGCCGAGAACCTGGATAGAATCACCTGCAATGGAGTAGAGGTAAAGCCGCTAAAACTTAGAGGAGAGATGGGAGCCTTTGATCCGCAAAAGAGCTGGAAGGATGTCAGCTTCACCAAGGTGCCGCTTACCGGGGCGCTGGTGAAGGGTAAGAACAAGCTGGTGCTGGAAGGCAAAAAGTCCAACAACATAACCGGACCGGGAACGCATTTGCGGGTAGAAGATTTTGAAAACCATATGCCCACCGAGATAGAAACGGTGTACATTGTGGGAGACTTTGTGGTGGTGGATGATGATAAGGTCAGATTTGCAATAGATGGACACAAGGGCAAGCCTAATGGCAATGACCTTACTAGATCCGGGTATCCGTTCTATGCCGGCAAGGCCCAGTTCAAGTCGTGTGTTGACCTCAAGGCGGATGCCATTGAAGAAGGAAAGAGGATATACTTGAAGATAAACGATGTGAAGGCTGCCTGCGTTGAGCTCTATATTAATGGGAAATATTGTGGGATAAAGTATTGGCGCCCGTACGTATTTGATGTGACCGAGTTTATTGAAGGGGGGCAAAATGAGATAAGGCTGGTGGCGGCTACCACGCTTTTCAACCTCATGGGCCCCAATCGCATTGCAGGAATTGAAGACGCTTTGTTTGTGGGACCGCACACTTTTGTGGATTTTGCAAGCTTTACAGAAAGGTATACGTTGCTTCCGTTTGGTATAGGGTCGGCTGTCATGATGGTGGGATGACTTATATGTTAGTTGGCCTGCGCATTGGTATGTAAGCAAAACCCATATTGGTATTTTAGACAAACGTCAGTACCCGAGGGGGATAGCAGTCCCCCTCAATTTATGTGCGCACGGCATGGGTGATAGCTGGCTGTGAAAGTCCGCTGTGGGCTTGGTAGTGGGAAACACTAGCCAAATGCAATGGTGTCCGCTTTTATAAGCTTTACTTTACTTTTCCATTAAAGAAGATTAAAATATGAAGAAGAAGCCATATCGGAAGGAAAGGCAGTGAAGAGATGCCTGCTAAAGAATACGAGATACTTGCACTTACCATGAGATACTGGTTTGTGCTGCTCATTCTATATATATTTGTGCGCGGATTATTTTCCACGGTGCGGTGTTTGAGCAGCGTCGGAGCGGCAGAGGAATCAACTGGCAACGTCCCGTTTGTGCTGGTGCTATTTAGTTTGACGGCTTTTGTGCTTTTGTCGCTAAGAGGCCAAGTAAATGTTTTGACTTTGTTGATGGGCATACTGGTGTGCTCCACTTTTTTATTTCAATATTTGCTTTTATATTACCTGTTTGGTGGCATAGACAGATATTTGATGTTGATGGTCGATACCCTGTGTATAGTCGGGTTTATTATGCTTCAGAGGCTGCAGCCCGCTCTTGCATTTCGCCAGGTGGAATGGTTTGGGCTGGGCAGCATTTTTTTATTGTTTACCATACTATATGTGAAACTCTTTAAGCACTGGGATAAGCTGAACTATCCTTTGATGATTATTGGTCTCGGAGTTTTAATATTGACCCTGGCTGTAGGTAAGGAGATGGGTGGGGCAAAAAACTGGATACAGATTTGGAAGTACAACGTACAGCCCTCCGAGTTTGTAAAGATTATCCTAGTGTTCGTTTTAAGCGCTGATTTGAAAACCAGTAAGAGCAGGTTAAGGCGCCTGCCGGTCCTGGTGTTTACGGCGCTGGTAATACTGCTTGTGGTGCTGCAAAAGGATCTGGGAGCAGCATTTCTTTATTTTTGCCTTTTCGTGTTTCTTTATTATATAGCCACCTCCGACTGGTTAATAGCGGCTGGCGCTTCTTTCCTTGCTTTTCTGGGTGCCGTTATAAGCTATCATCTCTTTGGGCATGTGCGAACCCGTATAGCTGCTTGGCACAACCCATGGGCTGATGTAGAGAACAGGGGATATCAGATTGCTCAATCGTTAATAGCCATTGCCAGTGGAGGTTGGATAGGTCTAGGCCTAGGCCTGGGTTCGCCACATGTAATTCCTGCTTCCAAAACCGATTTTATATTTGCCGCAATTTGCGAAGAGATGGGAATACTAACTGGTATATCGATAATAGGGCTTTATATGCTGATAATGGTAAGAGGAGTGGCCATTGCCCTTAAAGCACAAAAGCCAGGAGACATGCTGCTGGCCATGGGAGCCACCGTGTCCCTTGCCATTCAGAGCTTTACCATAATAGGCGGGGTTATCAAGATGATACCATTGACGGGGGTCACTATGCCTTTCGTCAGCTATGGTGGCAGTTCGATGCTGGTAAGCTTTGGATTGCTGGGGATCATCCAAGGAGTAGCCATTAAAAACAACAAGAAAAAGCAGGATGGAGATGTACAACAGTACCATGAAGGAGATGAAGAACGCGATGAGCAAGGGTAAGATCAAGAGAAACACCATTGGCGTGCTCCTGGTGCTTACCGCACTTTACCTATCGTTAATTGCTTACTTTTGTTATGCCGTGTTGTTCTATGGAAGCAGGTGGTTTGCCGATTCATATAATACCCGTGTAAAGATGGACGAAAAAAATCCCCGGATCATACCGGGCAGTATCATGGATAGAAACGGCGTAATGCTGGCCGAGACAAAAAGTGAACTTGTAAAAGATTCCACCACTGGCAAGGAAGAACAGTACTACTTCAGGGTTTATCACGATAAGGCTACCAGCGTAGCCCATGTCGTCGGATTCAACCACAGCAAATACGGGCGAATGGGTGTAGAGGCATTCTATATCTATTATCTCATGGGATATAATAATAGCCTCATAGAAAAGATATATCAGAAAGCCTTTTTGCCCCAGGAACGGGGAAATGACGTGGTCCTTACGGTGGACTTCAGGCTTCAGGATTACGTTAGCCAGCTTATGAGGAAACAGGGTAAAAAGGGCAGCGTGGTATTGTTAAACCCCAAAACTGGTGAAATCCTCACTATGGTAAGCTATCCCACTTTCAATCCCAACGATATGGACAAAGTTGACGATGATAGCTTGGTGAATCGAGCCACCCAAGGGCTTTATCCTCCAGGTTCTGTGTTTAAGCTGGTTACAGCGGCTGCGGCGCTGGAAAACGTAGAAGACATAGGCGAGAGGAAATTTAACTGTGCTGGAGCCGTTGAGTTTGATGGTACAAAGATACAGTGTTACAAAGGTGAAGCACATGGCGAGTTGGATTTGGCTCAAGCAATGGCAGTTTCGTGCAATACCACATTTGCAAGCCTAGGGACAGAAATTGGATGGAAGAATTTATTAATAATGGGCAAAAAGTTTGGGTTTAATGAGGACTTCTTGTTTTCGGATATAAGGATGAAGATGAGCAGCCTTCCCATTACCTATAAAACCAGGAAGCAGGAGATGGCCTGGACGGCCGTAGGTCAGGGCAAAGTACTGGTAACACCCCTTCACATGGCAATGATAGCGGCTACCATAGCCAATGACGGGGTCATGATGGAGCCTAAACTTCTGTACAGCGTAGTGGGGCGCAACGACAATATCCAGAAACAGTTAAAGCCTAACGTATACAGGAAAGTTTTGGATAAGGAAAATGCCGAAACCCTGAAAAACATGATGGCCAAGGTGGTGCTAGAAGGTACAGGCAAACAGGCCCAATCAAAAGGGGTAACGATTGCCGGAAAGACTGGTACAGCTGAGGAAGGCTCAAAGGATCAACCAAACAAGAACCTTGCTTGGTTTGTCGGATTTGCTCCCTCTGATGACCCGACGCTGGCCATTGCCGTTTTGCTGGAAGATGTAGGCCAGGGGGAAACAGGTGGGACGCAGGCAGCGCCTCTGGCCAAGAAGGTCATTGAAAAGGCGGTTGAACTGGGATATTGATTTTCTCTCTCCCTGATAAGACAGGAGACTTTACTGTTGACAAGACAGCTATTTGAAGAATATAATATGTTAATAAGTTGACGAAATACATTTGCTGTGCTGCCATTGCAGCTATTCGAATCACTGAATGGAGGGCAGCATTTTAAAGGGAGGGAGAAAATCTACCATGAAAACCAGGGACATTGTCGTAGGAGGGCTGTTGGCTGCCGTGGCCGTTTTGATCCCCATGCTTTTTGCCAATACGCCTCTTATGGTGCACATTCCGCCTTTTTCGGCTACCATTGCTTCCCATGTTCCTATATTGTTGTCCATTACCATAAATCCCACGGTGGCGATATTTACGGGTCTGGTATCGGGTCTAGGTTTTATGCTTAGGACATCGCCGGTAATCGGCGCCAGGGCCATGATGCATGCCGTATTCGGCGGAATTGGCGCATATGCCTTTAAAAAGGGTATGCCATTTTATATGGTGCTTTTAATGACAGCCCCACTTCATGGATTGTTGGAGGCGCTGGTGGTCTTGCCTTTTGGATTCAGCTTGAATCAGGCGTTTGTCGTGGTAGGAATAGGGAGTGTGCTTCACCACTTGGTGGATTCAGCCATAACCCTGGTGGTATACAGTGCGCTTACGAGGCTATCGCTTATAAAGACTCCACGACGGTTAGGATAGACCTGTAGCTTACTTTTTTATGAAATTAGCCCACGATTTTACTAGGAGATACCCCCATACCGGTTTTTGAGCTTCTTTACGGAGTTAGCATGAAAAGGAGCCACACCTTGCGTGGCTCCTTTTTTTAAATGCAAACTTAAAAAGCGTTTGAAGCCTTGTTGTAAAGGTGAATTGTAATATGAAATGTGCTAAAATAATTACAGGATTCATATTTTGAAAGGCAGTGTTGTATATGGAGCATCTGATGGAGAAGCTAAAGAAACTTCCAGATCATCCGGGCGTATATATAATGAAGGATGAGGCAGGCGATATCATTTACGTGGGCAAGGCCGTATCGCTTAAAAACAGGGTGAGGCAGTATTTCCAGTCTTCCCGCAACCATTCGCCTAAAATCAGGGTTATGGTGAGCCAAATACAGGATTTTGAATATATATTGACCGATTCCGAGCTGGAAGCTCT
This sequence comes from Bacillota bacterium, assembly GCA_023622385.1. Classification (GTDB taxonomy): domain Bacteria; phylum Bacillota; class Clostridia; order Caldicoprobacterales; family Caldicoprobacteraceae; genus Caldicoprobacter. The sequence continues at coordinate 8,566 of JAMNZI010000136.1, forward strand.
CATATTGGAATGCAACTTAATAAAGAAGCACAGGCCAAAGTACAACGTTCTGCTCAAGGATGATAAAACCTATCCTTATATAATGGTTACCACTGAGGAAGAATTTCCTAGGGTAATCATGACACGCAAGATAAAGAAGGATAAAAATAAGTACTTTGGTCCATATGCCAGCGCTAAGGCGGTAAAGGAGACCATCGAGCTGCTGCGCAGGATATTTCCTATAAGGTCGTGCAACAAAGAGGTGAGGGAAGGCGTAAGGGAGGGGCGCCCCTGCTTGTACTTTCATATAAACCAATGCCTGGGCCCATGCCAGGGCAACGTCAGCAAAGAGGAGTACCGAACCATGATCAAGGAGATATGTAAATTTCTTGACGGCAAGCATGACGATTTGCTGCAGGATTTGAGGACCAGGATGGCGGAGGCAGCCAACAATTTGGAGTTTGAAAAGGCGGCACGGTACAGGGATAGAATTGCCGCCATTGAAAGCTTAAGGGAAAACCAAAAGGTGGTGTACACCTCTTCGATAGAGGATATGGATGTAATCGCTTTCGCCCAGGGGGATACCAATACGGTGGCGCAGGTGTTTTTCCTACGAAATGGCAAGTTGATTGGCACCGAACAGTTTATCCTGGACGATACGCGGGATACCGAACTTAAAGAGGTAATATCCTCATTTATCAAGCAGTTTTATAGCATGTCGCTATATATCCCTAAAGTCATCTTGGTGCAGGAAGATATAGAGGATGCCGAGGTCATAATGAAGTGGCTGTCCGAGAAAAGGGGCAACCGGGTATATATCCACGCTCCTAAGAGGGGCGATAAAAAAGATCTGGTGGACATGGCGCTCAATAATGCCCGGGATGCTTTGCGCAACCTTGAGGATAAGCAGAAAAGGGAAGAAGCGAGGACCATAGGAGCTGTTAATCAATTGGCCGAGTATCTTGGGCTAGGCAGGCCGCCCTACCGCATAGAGGCATTTGACATATCCAATATCCAGGGCACCGAAACGGTGGCATCCATGGTGGTATTCGAAGGAGGAAAACCTAAAAACAAGGACTACCGTAGGTTCAGGATAAAGACGGTTGAGGGGCCCAATGATTTTGCCAGCATGGCCGAGGTAATAGAAAGGCGTTTTAAGCGTGGTATGGAAGAGATTGAGGAGCTGAAAAAACAGGGGAAAACTCCGGAAGATGGAAAATTTTCGAAGATGCCGGATTTGGTGCTCATTGATGGCGGAAAAGGGCAGTTAAACGTCGCTGTCGAGACCATACGAAGACTAGGGCTTTGGGATATTCCTATCATTAGCTTGGCCAAAAAGCTGGAGGAGGTATATGTGGAAGGGAAAAGCGAACCGGTCAACATTCCTAAGAACTCGGATGCCCTCCATCTTTTGCAGCGGATCCGGGATGAGGCACATCGATTTGCCATAAGCTATCACCGTAGCTTGAGAGAGAAGAGCGGTCTGCATTCAGCCTTGGAGGATATCCCCGGGATTGGACCCAAACGCAGATTGGCATTGCTCAAGCACTTTGGTACGCTGGAGGCCATAAAGAATGCCACGCTGGAAGAGCTGGCAAGCGTAGAGGGTATGAACAGACAGGCTGCTCAAAATATCATTGAGTATTTGCGCGGGGAATGATGGGTAAAAAAGACTGGACATCGGATTGATTAGCATTATATACTTATTGATGAAAAGGGGGGGTTGCTTTGAAAAAGCTTTATCTTTCGGAAACCGACAAAAAGATTGCCGGCGTGTGTGGTGGCATAGCCGAATACTTGGGCGTTGATTCCACTCTTGTGAGGTTGATATGGGTGCTTGCATCGATTTTTTTGACTGCCTTCATCGGAGGGATTATCGCTTATTTGATCGCATGGGCTATTATCCCGCCGCGCCAGCGAATGATGTGAGTTGAAGCGATTGTCTTAGTACAAGCGGTTGTGATTTTCGCCGACGTTTCAATAAACATTCCCAAATTAGCTTTACAGCAAGATTGGATTATAATATATCAATCAACGAGGTGACAGGGTTTGAAATATCGAATGGTTGCCATAGATTTGGACGATTCATTGTTGGGTGATGACCTTACGATTAGCCAGGAGAATCTTCAAGCGGTACGTCGCACAATGGAGGAAGGAGTTATTGTGACCATAGCCACAGGCAGGATGTTCAAATCAGCACTTCCCTATGTGCAACAGCTGGGAATAGATGTCCCTGTTATCACTTATCAGGGGGCATTGGTGATAAACGCATTGTCCCGCAACGTGCTTTTGCATTATCCAGTGCCGCTTGACCTTTCCCGGGAGATCATTCAAGAGAGCAAGAAGAACAATATACACCTGCAGGTTTATATAGATGATGAGTACTATTTTGAGCAGCATAACAAGTATTCAGATTTGTATTTTAGGATAAGCGGCATTCCGGGAAAAGCCGTAGGCTCTCTAGAGGATTTTCTAGTAAAGGAACCTACCAAGGCGATAATGATTGATGAGCCCGAAAACATCCTAAAATGGATGGAGCGCTATAAGGAAAAGTTTGCTGGGAAGCTGCATGTGGCTGTATCAAAGGCTTACTATCTTGAATTTACCAACATAGAGGCTACCAAGGGAAATGCAGTGAGGTATCTTGCACAGATGTATGGGATCGAGCCCGATGAGGTCATTGCAATAGGTGATAGCTTCAACGATATACCCATGCTTACCTACGCAGGATTGGGCGTAGCTATGGGGAATGCGCCTGAAATTGTAAAGTCCCACGCTGATTATGTAACTTATTCCAATAACGAGAATGGGGTTGCCCATGTGCTGGAGAAATTTGTCTTAGGGGGGAGGAGTACCCTTTGAACTCTGTGCCAATAGAGGACATCGTCAAGGCTTTTGACCTTGAAGTCATATATATAGGCGATAATCCCAAGATCGATATTACCACCAGCGATATCAACAGGCCAGGGCTTCAGCTGACCGGCTTTTTTGATTATTTCGCCAGCGAAAGGATCCAAGTAATAGGGAAGACCGAGATGACCTATCTCAACGGGCTGGATCCCCAGACCCGTTTTGAACGGCTGTGTCAGTTTTTTAAATACGATATTCCATGCCTCATAGTATCACGAGGCATGGAGGTACCTGATTATCTGGTGGAAGCTGCAAAGAAATACCATCGGCCGGTATTTCGTTCACAGTTGGCTACCACCAACCTGGTCAGTAAGCTTACCAGCTATCTTTCTTCTGCTTTGGCGCCTAGGATAACGCGCCACGGGGTATTGGTGGACGTGTATGGCGTTGGGGTCTTCTTGATGGGCGAGAGCGGTATAGGCAAAAGCGAGACGGCGCTGGAGCTTATAAAGAGAGGGCATCGCCTTGTGGCAGATGACGCCGTGGAAATAAAGAAAGTGGCCGATAACCGTTTGATCGGGGAGGCTCCTGAGCTCATAAGGCATTTTATGGAGATAAGAGGTATAGGCATAATAGACATAAAAGCCATGTACGGCGTGGGTGCGGTTATAAACAACAAGCCCCTGGATCTGGTGATACAGATGGAGCTTTGGGATGACAACAAGGAATACGATCGATTGGGGCTGGATGAGGAGTACATTGAGATTTTGGGCGTTAAGCTGCCCAAAATAGTGCTTCCCGTTCGGCCGGGGAGGAATCTGGCCATCATAGTCGAGGTGGCTGCGCGCAATTTCCGGCTTAAAAATATGGGTTATCACGCTGCTCGTGAGCTGGACAACAGGCTTAATGCTTTAATGCGGATGAACAGAGAGGGCAGAGCTTTGCCGCATTCTCAGGATTCCTGAGGATTTTGCCTGCTTTGATAGGGTGCGGTTTTGTCCGCATTTTAGGAGCTTGACCGTTAAAGTGAAGGAATACTATATAAATTCTACAAATATAAATATGGAGTAAAGGGTTTTACTACTATTTTAATAAAAGCCTCGTCCCTTTTAGGGAAAAAAGAAATTGAGGGGAGGGGCAATATGAATCTAAAGGTAAAACCATTTACTCTTTTTTTATATGTAGTAGTATTATTGGTTATCCTTCTAGGATGGCCGGCGTTGTCAAAAAATTTAAGGAACCTTCCCGATCCTCTGGAACCCCTCTTTAGAAAAAAATCCGAATGGACCGGCTTGATAACGCTGTGGAATGTAAACTTTATAGATTGTGGGACGGGAAGCAATACCAGATGGCTGAACCTTCAGGTTGAAAGGTTTGAAAAGCAGAATCCAGGCGTCTTCATCGATGTCAGGAATATTACTCCCTCCAGGATGAAGATGTATTTCCAGGGAAATGAAAGGGAGAATGTGCTGCCCGATATCATTGCTTTACCGGTATACGAGGATATAATACCGCATAATCTTTTGGTAGACCTAGATGAATTCTTCAACCAGGAAGATTTAAAAAAGCTGAATCCAGTTGCATATAAACATGTTGTGAGGAACGGCAAGATGATAGGAGTGCCGTATATGATGGGGGCCTATGCCATCCTCTTCAACCTTCAGCTGGCACATGAAAAGGGAGTCATCATCTCCGAAGGCCAGCTGGACTACACATTTTTGGATTCAGCGGTGAGGACCATGACCTTTACAGAAAAGGCGGGCAAGTCTGAAAAGCGATATTACGGCTTTTGTACATATTCTGAGCCCTATAGCCGCCCTTTGCTGAGTATTATACATGGTAACCAGGGGAAAATAGTAGATGAGCGAGCTTACGGTTATTTGATACAGTGGAATAAGGCCGGCGCTTTTCCACCGGGCATGATGGACTTTTCTTATAACCAAGCATGGGACCTTTTTGCTGGTCAGGGTAGGGTGGGGGCAATGCTTGCAAATACCAGGGCCATATATCAGATGCGGGCTTTACAACAATCGGGCAATGGATTTGAGATAGCCGTAAAGGCTTTACCAGCCGACAAAAATGGCATGTTTTTAGACCAAGTAGCGGCTTTTGGGATACTCAGGACTGATAACCCCAAAAAGCTTGAGCTGTGCGTATCTTTTTTAAAGGGATTGCTTGAGGACAGTGCGCAGCAGGAGCTTAAAATCATAGGCATGTTTCCGGTAATGAATAGCGTGGGCGATATATATACCGATGACCCGCAAATGCACCAGCTGGAAACCTCCCTTAAAAATTTCGTGTACGGGCCGAGCGATGAACAAGCCTTACGCCTTTTAGAAAACCAATACGACAAGTTAAAGGAGGAACTTAATGTTCAAGCCATAGACCATTGATGCTTGTCAATAAAATGAAAATGTTTTAAACTTAATGTTGTGACATCAAATATAACGTAAATTTGGATAAGCAGGAGTTGTGCCATGAACATCAATGAAGTATATAAAGAATTATCGAACATTATCCCTGAAGAGCAGCTTCTTAGAGATGAGTCCATGAAGGATCATACGTCATTTCGAATCGGTGGTCCGGCCGACTTGATGGTTCTTCCTTCAGAAGTTGAACACATCCGCCATACCCTGAAGGTATGTCAAAAATGGAATGTGCCTTTTATGGTGATGGGCAACGGTTCCAATCTGCTGGTGATGGACAAAGGCATAAGGGGTGTGGTTATTAAGATCGCAAACACCTTTAACGGCGTATGGATTGAGGGTTGCTGTATAAGGGCCCAATCGGGAGCGCTTCTTTCTGTCCTTTCCAAAAAAGCGCTTCAGGCCGAACTTAAAGGGTTGGAGTTTGCAAGCGGCATACCTGGAACGCTGGGCGGAGCTATCGTCATGAATGCAGGGGCTTATGGCGGGGAGATGAAGGATGTGGTGGCCCGAGCCAAGGTTATGGATGCTCAGGGGAATGATTTTTACCTCCGCAACGCTGAACTTGAATTTGGTTACCGTACCAGCTATGTTCAAAAGAAAGGCCTCATAGTGCTAGAGGCGGAATTGGCTTTAAGCCCCGGAAGGTATGAAGATATAAAGGCGGTCATAAGCGAACTGACGCGCAGAAGGCAGGAAAAACAGCCTCTTTCCCTACCTAGCGCAGGTAGCGTTTTTATGCGTCCACCAGGCTATTTTGCAGGCAAGCTCATAGAAGAAGCGGGGCTCAAAGGTTTTAGAATAGGCGATGCTCAGGTGTCTGAAAAGCACGCGGGGTTTATAGTCAACTTAGGCAATGCCACTGCAAAGGACGTGTTGGCGCTGATTAAGGTTGTCCAGCAAAGGGTTAAAGAAAAATACGGGGTAGAGCTTAAGCCTGAGATCAGGGTAGTGGGCGAAGGATAAAGGGGTAATGTTATGGAATACAACTTGATAGCCGATTATCATACACATACGCGTTACAGCCACGGAAAAGGCACCATTGAACAGAACGTCATGGCAGCACGAAGGCGAGGACTTAAAAGGATTGCCATAACTGATCACGGATTTAATCATATTGGAATAGGGATGCGCCTTGACGATATAGACAGGATGAGGAGAGAGATCGACGTTTTAAGAAAAAAATATGCTGATATAGAGATATTGTTTGGCGTAGAGGCCAATCTGATCAGCGTGGAAGGGGATATAGATATACCACAGGAATATATAGGCGCCTTTGACATCATTTTGATGGGCTTTCATAAAGCGGTTTTGCCGTCCTCGCTTAAGGATGGTTGGAGGCTGTTTCTAAAAAATGCTTTGTGCTCGCCATTTCCCTTGTGTGATGCTGAAAGGCTGCGACATGATAACACCATGGCGATGATACGGGCGATGGAGCGCTATCCCATTCATACCATCACCCATCCGGGGGCCAAGATAGACATAGACACGCGCCTTTTGGCAAAACACGCCGTTAAGCACAAGATTTTTCTAGAAATAAACAGCAGCCACGGCTTTATGACCGAGGAGTACATCAGGATTGCGATGGAAGAGGGCGCCCTCTTTGTCATAAATAGCGATGCGCATACCCCTGAAGATGTGGGGAATATGACAAAGGGGATCATGATCGCCCATGGGGCTGGGGTTCCCCCCGATAGGATTTTAAATTCGCAAGATTTTTCATATTAAATTGTGCTATAATATAATAAAAAAGTTTCGATACAGACAGTACAACGCATACAAAGGAAGGTAGGTAGTAGGGAATGCGCTTCGTGATAGTCACCGGCCTGTCGGGAGCGGGTAAAACCCTCGCTATACGATATATGGAGGATATGGGGTTCTTTTGCGTTGACAATTTGCCGCCAAAACTTATTCCCAAGTTTGCCGAACTGTGCTATCAGTCGTCTGGCAAAATCGATAAGATAGCGATTGTGGTGGATATCCGCGGAGGAGGGTTCTTTGACGATCTGTTTGAGTGCCTATACAACCTAAAGGAATTGGGATACGACTATGAAATTCTATTTCTTGATGCAGCCGATGATGTTCTAATAAAGCGCTATAAGGAAAGCAGGCGCATGCATCCCCTGGTAAGAGAGGGAAGAATAATCCAGGGGATAAATATGGAGCGAGAGAGGCTAAAAAGCGTTAAGGAGAGGGCTACCTATGTCATAGATACCAGCTATATGAAACCCAAACAGCTAAAAGAAACCCTTCTCAATCTGTTTGATGACAGTCAAGCCTCCCAGAGCATGGTCATTTCGGTGGTCTCCTTTGGATACAAGAACGGCATTTTGGTGGATGCTGATCTAGTATTTGACGTAAGGTTTCTTCCAAACCCATTTTATATAGATGAGCTCAGAAACCATACTGGGAAGGATCAGGATGTCAGAAAGTATATTTTTTCTTTTCCAGAAACACAAATATTTTTAAATAAGCTAGAAGATATGTTGGATTTTTTAATTCCTTATTATATTAAAGAGGGCAAATCACAACTTGTGATTGGAATAGGTTGTACAGGTGGTAAGCACCGCTCGGTAGCCATTGCTGATGCTATCTATGAGATGCTCAGAAGTAAAGGGCATCGCGCCGATGTCGTGCACCGTGATATCCAGAACGGGGAAGAGTGATGAATGTATGGAATTTGTGGCGGGTATGGTTGTAGGAGTAGTGCTGTGGGCTGGCGTTTCGTATGCGTTCAAGCGTTTGAGGCCTGCACAAGAAAGAAACGAAAGGCTTCAACAGTCCTTTCGTAATAAAATTGGGCCATCCAAAGGACCAAAGGTGGTGGCCATAGGAGGAGGTACCGGACTTTCAACCCTGCTTAGAGGACTTAAGCTGTATACTCCCAATATAACGGCTGTCGTAACGGTGGCTGATGATGGTGGCAGTTCAGGGATGCTTCGGCAGGATTTAGGGATATTGCCGCCGGGCGATATTAGGAACTGCATTTTAGCCCTTGCCAATGTGGAGCCCATTATGGAACGGCTGCTTCAGTATCGCTTCAAGGAAGGCTCGCTGAAAGGGCAAAACCTGGGCAATCTGCTCATAGCAGCCATGGTGGATATGGCCGATGGCTTTGTGAATGCTATAAAAGAGGTGAGTAACGTACTGGCGGTTACCGGTCGTGTGCTGCCAGTATCCCTTGAAAACGTTCACTTGGTGGCGACGTTGGAAGATGGTACTGTTATTCATGGAGAATCTAGAATTCCTGAGGAGCAGATGGAGAAGAACAGCCCTATAAAGGAGGTCTCCATGGACAATCCCAATTGTAGAGCGCTGCCCGATGTCATAGAGGCCATCGAGCATGCTGATGTAGTGGTATTGGGACCGGGGAGCCTTTATACCAGCATCATCCCAAATATCCTAGTGAAGGAAGTAGCCGAGGCGTTACGTCGAAGCCCGGCTTTAAAGATATACGTGTGTAACGTGATGACCCAGCCCGGGGAGACCACAGGCTATTCGGTTGTAGACCACGTCAATGCCATTATAAAGCACGGCGGAGCTGATATAATCGATGTTGTTTTAGTGAATCGTTCCAATTTTCCCGATGATCTGCTGAAAAAATACAAGCAGAAAGGGGCGGCACCTGTTGATTGTTCTGATTTGCATAAATTAAGGGAGATGGGGATTAAGTATGTGCAGGCAGATCTGGCTGATTTTTCAAGAGGCCTTATTAGGCATAATCCCCAAAAGCTGGCTCATGAGGTAATTAGGATTGTTGAAGAAGCTTCAAAAAGTTAAAATACGGAGTGAGTTTGTATGTCCTTTACATCAAGCGTGAGGAGCGAGCTGTGTACCATTCCGCTGGGCAACAGCTGCTGCATGATGGCCGAGCTAGCTGCCTTCCTTCACATAAACGGCACAATGTTATTTCTAGGGAATAATGAGGTAGGCCTGTATTTTAGCACTGAGAGTGCTCCGGTGGCTCGCCGTATATTTAAATTGTTTAAAGGTAGGTATAAAGCACAGCCCGAGATACTCATACGCAAGAATCGGAGGTTGAGGAAGAGAAACGTTTATATAGTAGCGGTGTTGAACCCGTCGGAGGCCAGGGCGCTTTTAGAGGAGGCTCATGTGCTTTACGATGACGAGATGGGCAACACCAATATTTATGCAGGAATCCACCCTGATATTGTCGAAAAGGAATGTTGCAAGCGGGCTTATCTACGTGCCACTTTTCTCGGTGGCGGCTATATAAGCGATCCAGAAAAAAACTACCATTTGGAAATAGTAGCCCATGATTTTCAGTATGCACAGGAGTTAAGCCTCTTGGCAGCGCACTTTGGCATAAATGCTAAAATCGTTGAAAGGAAAGGTAATCATGTGCTGTACTTTAAGGAGGGAGAAAATATTGCTCATTTTCTCAATGTTATAGGTGCTCATCAGGCCTTGCTTGAGCTCGAAAATATAAGGGTCCGCAAGGATATGCGCAATAATATCAACCGAATTGTTAACTGCGAAACTGC
>JAMNZI010000224.1 GCA_023622385.1 Bacillota bacterium
GGCAACATCCCTTTATAATATTATGCATATCAGTCCTCCACTTCCCTCGTTTATGATCCTCTGCAGCGTTTCCTGAATCTTAAACTGGACATCCTCAGGCATCCTCATGAGCTTGTTGGCCAGCCCTTCCTTGACCAGTTCGTGCAACGACTTGCCAAATATATTGGTTTCCCATATCCTGGCCGGATCGTTTTCAAATTCCTCCAGCAGGTATTTTACCAGCTCCTCGCTCTGCCTTTCGGTTCCCACGATAGGGGATACCTCGGTCTGGATATCCACCCGTATGAAGTGCAGAGAAGGTGCGCTGGCTTTAAGCCGCACGCCGAAGCGGCTACCCTGCTTTACAATCTCCGGCTCTTCAAGCTTCAACTCTTCAAGAGAAGGCGGTACCATACCATAGCCGGTCTCCCGGACATCGCGCAGCGCCTCAGCAATGCGATCGTATTCCCTTTTGGCTATAGCCAACTGCTTCATCAGACCTATCAGCTGATAATCGCCCTCAATCTGATAGCCGCACTCCTCACCCAGTATCTTATAGAACATACCCGGTTTGACATCTATGATAATATCTACCTTGCCATTCCCCAGGTTTATGTTGCTGACCTTGGGCGATTCTATATGCTCCAGCTGCTCCTCCCTGCTGCCAACCCTCTCGATGTCCCGTACCCTGTACACATCTTGCGTAATATCCTTTACATAGTCTACTATGTATTTGACGAGCCAGTGATCCACATCAAGGCTTTGAACCCATTTGGGAAGGTCGATGCGTATCTCGGTAAGCGGGAACTCAAACAATACGGTGCTCAGTATGTTATGTATATCTTCAACGGTAAGATTGAGAACATCGAGGACTAAAACGGGCACGTCATACTTCTCTTCCAAAGCATTTCGCAGCATCAACGTCTCCTGGGCCGATGGATTTTTTGAATTGAGAATTATTACAAACGGCTTGCCCAGCTCTTTAAGTTCCCTGACCACCCTTTCCTCGGCCTCCACGTAATTTACCCGTGGTATATCGGTGATGCTGCCGTCGGTGGTGACCACAAGGCCTATGGTAGAATGGTCGGTGATCACCTTTCTGGTGCCCAGCTCAGCCGCTTCCTCAAAAGGAATATCGTAGTCAAACCATGGCGTGCGAACCATACGCGGCCCATCGCCTTCCATATGCCCCATGGCTCCCTTGACCAGGTATCCCACACAGTCAACCATCCTTACCTTGAGATTAGCCGTCCCTTTTATGGTAATCTCCACCGCTTCATTGGGGACAAACTTGGGCTGTGTGGTCATTATAGTGCGCCCCGTGCCGCTTTGCGGCATCTCATCCTTTGCACGTTCCTTCTTAAAGCCGTTTTCCATGTTAGGCAAAACCAGCAGTTCCATGATTTTCTTAATAAGCGTTGACTTTCCCGTCCGAACAGGCCCCACTACCCCGATGTATATATCACCATCAGTTCTTTCGGCTATGTCCCGATACACATCAAATTTCTCCATCTGTCTCCCTCCCTTTTCGTTGAAGCTCATCGATACAACCTTGCCCTGCTCACCCAGGATTTAAACCCCATTTGCAGCACTCAAGCCATCCCTTGCAACTTTGTATCACTAATATATATTGGAGGGAGACAAAAAATATGACAAGTAGTTACCACCTTATATCCATATCGCTTACTACTTCTTCCATTTCGTGTGTCCTACCCCTCAGCATAAGCTGGCTTACCGCTTCCCTGGGGTCCTTTCCCTCAAACAGTACCTGATATAATTGCTGTGTTATGGGCATGGAAACGCCATACCTTTGCGCCAGCCTATAGGCTACTTTACATGTGGTAACCCCCTCGACTACCATGCCTATGCTTTCAAGCACCTGTTCAAGGGGCTTACCCTGGCCTAGCAGAATCCCTGCCCTTCTGTTACGGCTGTGCATGCTGGTGCAGGTCACCACCAGGTCTCCGATACCTGCAAGGCCCGCAAAGGTAAGGGGATGAGCGCCCATGGCTTTGCCCAACCTGGATATCTCGGTAATTCCGCGGGTAATGAGGGCAGCCTTGCTATTGTCGCCAAACCCAAGCCCATCGTTTATGCCGGCTGCCAAAGCGATTATATTTTTTAGCGCTCCTCCCACCTCAACCCCTATGACGTCGGGATTGGTGTATACCCTAAACGTAGGGCCCATGAACACGTCCTGCACAAACTCGGCGTCCTCTTTTTTAAAGGAAGCCGATACCACGGCGGTGGGTATATCCCGTCCCACCTCCTCTGCATGGCTTGGCCCAGAAAGTACCACAACTCTGGCCGAGGGTATTTCCTGCTCTATGACCTGCGAAAGCCGCAGCAGCGTATCCACCTCAAAGCCTTTGGCAACGTTGACCACCACATGCCCTCCGGAGATGAAAGGAGCCACTTGTCTCGCCATGCCCCTCACATACTGGGATGGCACAGCCAGCACCGTCAACTGCGCGCCTTTTAATGCCTCGTCCAATGACCGGGTAGGAATCACCCCCGGAGGAATTGGTACGCCCGGCAAATACCTTGTGTTCTCCCCGATCTCCTTTATCTGCTGATATATCTCCTCTTCCCTCACCCAAAGGCTAACCTCAATACCCTTCTTAGCCAGCATCACGGACAAAGCCGTACCCCAACTGCCTGCTCCAACAATTGCCAGTTTATGTACCATAGACAATGATCTCTCCTTATGCCCTATTTTAGAATCCCGTTGCCTTTTATGGTTTGCCTGTCGCCGTAATTTACCGTACCCTTGCCCTCTGCCCTAATTTATTTTCTTTGCCCTCCAGTAGCCTCGATATGTTGCTCCTGTGCCTGTACAAGGCCAATCCTCCAATCACTACCCCGAACAGCACCATTTCCCAATTATATCCAAATACGGCTAGCAGGATAGGGAATAAAACTGCTGCCGTTATAGATCCCAGGGAAACGTACTTGGTTATGGCAATTACGACAACCCCTGCCACAAACAATATGAAGCCGATAAGCGGGAAGAGCACCAGCAGCACCCCGAACGACGTGGCTATGCCCTTTCCTCCCCTGAAATTGAGGAATACCGGCCAATTATGCCCCACAATAGCAGCAAACCCTGCAAAGGCAGCCCCCGTTTCACCGGCCATCCATCTCCCGATGAGGGCTGCTAAAACTCCCTTAAGAACGTCGGCCAAAAACACCGGGACGGCGGCTTTAGGGCCCAGCACCCTGAGCACGTTGGTTGCTCCCGCATTCCCGCTACCATACTGCCTTATGTCAATGTTTCGGGCTATCTTCCCCGCAATGAAAGAGGAGGGTATGCTGCCCAGCAGATAACCTATGAGGATGAGAATAAACAGCTTCACGCTTACACCTCCTAATCCCAACCTTCCCAAACCCGGCGCATCTGAAAGCTCTAACTCCTTTTACGGACCAACAGCCTGATAGGAGTTCCTATAAGGTCAAAGGTCTTGCGCAGATAATTTTCCAAATATCTTTGATATGACTCACGCATGAGCTCGGGTTCATTCACGAACAGAACAAATGTCGGCGGTTTGACAGCCACCTGGGTAGCGTAATAGATTTTAAGCATCCTGCCTTTCTCCGAAGGAGGAGCAGCCACAGCCGTGGCGTCCGAAATGCAGTCGTTGAGCAGGCCGGTAGACACCCTCATGGTATAACGGCTGTACACCTCATCCACCAATTCCAAAATCCTGTTTGTCCTCTGGCCCGTCTTTGATATTCCTCCATAGTATACGTATCCTTTTCGATCAGGTCCCACTTGTTGACCACTATCACCGCCGCTTTGCCCTCTTCTATAACCAGGCTGGCGATTTTAGCATCCTGCTCGGCCACCGGCTGCGTGGCATCCAGCATCATTAGCACAACATCGCATCTTCTTATGGCTGCCAATGCGCGCAACACGCTATAGCGTTCCAAAGCCTCACTAATACGGCTTTTTCTACGGATCCCCGCAGTATCTATGATCAAGTACTCCTTCCCATCCACCTCAAAAGGAGTATCAATGGCATCCCTGGTGGTTCCTGGTATATCGCTCACTATGACCCGCTCTTCTCCTAGAATGCGGTTTACTAGCGAAGATTTGCCCACATTGGGCCTACCCACTACGGCTATCTTTATTACTTGGTCCTCTTCTTCATCCATTCCCCCGTCGGGCAGGTATTTCACCACCCTATCCAGGAGGTCACCTATCCCCCTTTTGTGAACCGCGGAAATGCCCATGGGCTCGCCCAGCCCCAGACTGAAAAAGTCGGCCACCATGGCTTCGTCTTCAAAATTGTCAATTTTATTTACCGCCACTACAACAGGTTTGCGGGTTTTGCGTAAAAGGTTAGCTATCTGGTGGTCCGCCGGCGTTACCCCCACCTGTCCATCCACAAGGAATATTATTGCATCTGCGGTATCTATGGCGATCTCCACCTGTCGCCTCATCTGTACAAGCAGCTCATCATCGCTTTCAGGGTCCAACCCACCCGTATCGACAAGGGTAAACCTCCTGTTTAACCATTCGGCATCGGCGTAAATTCTATCGCGGGTAACCCCCGGTTGGTCGTCCACGATGGATATCCTCTTGCCAACGATCTGATTGAAAAAGGTGGACTTTCCCACGTTGGGACGCCCTACAACGGCTACTATAGGTTTGTCCAATACCCATCACTCCCTTCTATCTCCCAAAATTTTATCCAGGTTTGCTATGGTTTCAAGTAGCTCGCTCCCTTCAACCGGAACGGGAACAACTGGCACCCCCAACGCCGCGCTCAAGCCCTCCAGGGTAACATCATCCAAAAACACATCCTCCCCCCTGCGAAGCATGGTAGAGGGTATGAGCAGGGCCGCGCCCAGCTTCTTACCTCCCAATTGGGCTATTATATCGCCACCCGTTATAAGCCCTGCGACCGTAACGCTCTCCCCAAAAAAGCGGTTGACGACGGGATAAACGTGCACGGCCGCTCCCATTTCCCGCTGTACCCTATCCATCATAGCCTTTATGGTGGGATGGGCCGACACGCCGGTAGCTACCGAAAACTCCTTGACGGGCGCGCCTTTACCGCGGTAATTGCCGATGGCCTCGTCAAATTCATGGACCAGCTTGGCTATCAACCCCACGCCATTCTCTATCTGAGGAAAATCTTCATACTCCTGATAAGAGGGAAAACTTTTACCTGCTAAGATATAAAACTCATCGGCCGCAAACACAAAAGCGGTACCGATCTGGCTGCGGCACATCTCCTGCCATCTTTCCACCTGCTCCAGCACCTTTGCAGCCGACTCGGCATCAAAGGGCAATATGCTCTCCAACCCATGGCGGTGCTTGGTTAAGCCCACCGGTACCACAGCCACAGAGTTTACTATAGACCTTAAGCTCCACAGGTCAGACAGGGTGCGTTCAAGCTCAGCGCCATCGTTCCAGTCACGGCACAATACAATCTGACAGTGTATGGAAATGCCCGCCCTTTCAAACTCCTTCAAAATGCCAAGCACCTCACCGGCTCGCTCGTTGCCCATCATCCTCCGGCGAAGCTGTGGATTGGTAGTATGCACCGATATATAAAGCGGACTTATGCGCTTTGAAATTATCCTCTTCACGTCATGCCGGGTCAAATTGGTGAGGGTAATATAGTTCCCCATTAAAAACGACAAACGCCAGTCATCGTCTTTATAATAAAGAGTAGACCGCATCCCCTTAGGCAGCTGGTCTATAAAACAAAATATGCAACGGTTACGACATGCCCGCTGCCTATCCATGATGGGCTGTTCAAAGGTCAGCCCTAGGTCTTCGTCAGGGTCCTTTTCGATATCCAGTTCCCATATCTGCCCATCGCTCTTTTCTATAGTAACGCTTACCTCATCGCCGCTCATCCATTCCATATAATCCAGAACATCCTCTACCGCCTGGCCGTTTACGGCCACCAGAAGGTCTCCGGATTGTATGCCCAGCTCTTCAGCGATGCTGCCGGCCTCCACTGCCGCAATCTTATGTTTTCTCCTCAGCTTAAACCTCTCCCCCATTTAAAATTTATTACCTGTTCTTAATACCTGTTACTAAATACAGCCACACTTCTATTATGGTGCAAAAACATCATTAAGTCAATAATCTATCGTGATGCTGCGCCAGTGCCTGCTTAACCCTGGTAACTAAATCCACCAGATGCGGATAGCTCTTCCTTATACCCCATATGGTCATAGGCCTGCCTATGAAGGAAAGCCCCAGCTTTCTGGAGGTAAACCCTCCTATGGCCGTTAAGGGATTAATCTGCACCAGTGCGCTGACAAACAGCACATCCTGCTGGGATATGCCACTGGCATTTAACAAGCTTTTAATGGCAGGTATAACCACGCTTTTCCCATCTTTCATCCCCAGCACATAGATATCCCATCCAAGGTCATCCCGTCCCATATATAAAGGCGTACCTAGCTTGTCATTATCCATTTTATCATAAAAGGGTATGGCTTTAAACTCGTAAGTTTCGGGTATACGGTCATAGGGAAGGTAATTCAGGTGTATGGAAGCGCAGGTAATAGACGTATGTGCTCCTCCATAACAGTGATAAAAGAGTATCCCCATCTATTCCACCGCCCCTGTCTCCTTTAAGCTCCGCCGGCTCATTTGGGCTTTTTCAATTCTCGCTTTTGTCGTTCTACAACCTTTGCAAAAAATCTATACTTACGACTAAACCACCAAAAAAATAGCTTTTGGCAAAGCTTAATATTTATATTGCGTGCCAGCAAGAAGCCTATCAACCTCGGCAATAAACCTTCCAAGCGCGACACATCGATATGGCATAATTCCTCCTCTATTTTAAATATCTTACCGATATTTGTATGAGCTTTCTCGATCACCGAAAAAAACCTATTACATCCCATGGCATATATCTCGTTCAGGCTTTCATCCAATCCCACATATATTAAATTTCCATATTGCTCCCCATATAAACAACAACTATCAAAATGGGCTTTTATAAACTGGCTGCTGGGAAATTGAGCGCCTTTATATATCCCGACGTGAAGTGCCGCCATCAAATAGGCTCCGTAAGTCGCCCTGTAACCACAGTATATCACTTTCAACGCCCTTTTCTCCTCTCTCTCAAAGCTGTTTATACCCCTACAAAAACACAAAACCGAGTCGCTGGACCTGCCAGCAACCCGGTCAATTCATTCCCCGTCCTGACCGTCTCCATCCCGCGACCTTCCCGTGACCTTTGAAAACATCTCCCTAGTGCCGCCGCTTATGGCCATGAAGATTATTCCCCCTATGACCAACAGCAGTACCAGCCACACTATTCCCCTTCTTCCTCCGCGTTGCGCCTCCTCGTTTATGGGCTTTGTCTGGTAAGTTCCCTTGTCCTGACCCTCCTGCGTCTTA
>JAMNZI010000137.1 GCA_023622385.1 Bacillota bacterium
AGATCCAACTTACTAGCATCTATCCGCTGCATGCATTACCCTCCTTTAAAACTCCAGTCCGGCTTCTCGCGCACCAGCCGCTACTTCCTGTACTCTTCCATGATATTTATAGCCTCCGCGATCAAACACGACTTTCTTTATCCCTTTCTCCAGGGCTCGTTTGGCCACCAGCTCGCCAACCATTCTGGCAGCCTCTTTTTTCGTTTTGCCAGCAATCTTGTCCCTCAACTCTGGATCAAGGGTGGAGGCTGATACCAGGGTATGCCCTATCTCATCGTTGATTACTTGTACGTAAATATGCTTCAAGCTTCTAAAAACGTTCAGGCGTGGCCTCTCTGCAGTGCCCTTGACTCTTTTTCTAATGCGCATATGCCGAACTTTCCTGGCCTCATTTCTGTCTACCTTTTTAATCACGCCACGTCACTCCTTCCCCTATTATTTACCAGCCTTACCCTGCTTTTGTATTACTCTCTCGTTTTCGTATCTTATGCCTTTACCCTTATAGGGTTCAGGCGGCCTTACGCTCCTGATCCTTGCTGCCACTTCTCCCACCTTTTGCTTATCAATCCCTTTAACTATGATCTTGTTGGGAGCAGGTACCTCAAACTCAATACCAGGCTCTTCATTTATCTCAACCGGATGGGAGTATCCAACCGACAGCACCAGCTTTTTGCCCTGCTTCTGAGCTCTATAACCTACCCCCACGATATCAAGACCCTTTTGATAGCCTTTGGTCACGCCTTCAATCATATTTTGAATCAGCGTACGGCTTAAACCGTGCAGGGCTTTGTGAAATTTCTCGTCAGTTGGACGTTCCACCCTTACCATGTTTCCATCTACAATTACCTTTATATCCCTGTGAATGTGCTGAGTTAATTCCCCCTTGGGCCCTTTTACAGTAACGCTGTTATTGGGTGCTACGCTTACTGTGACCCCCGAGGGAATGACCACGGGCCGTTTCCCCACTCTTGACATTTCAAAAACACCTCCGTTCTGTTAAAGTTACAGCAACTTACCAGATATAGCAGAGCACTTCTCCTCCCAATCCTTCCTTACGCGCCTGTTTATCGGTCATAACGCCTTTGGACGTAGAAATGATGGCAATCCCTAATCCACCTAAAACCTTGGGAATCTCATCCTTTTTGACGTATACCCTCAAACCGGGTTTGCTTATCCTCTTAAGCCCTGTAATTATCCGCTGCTTATTGGGACCATACTTTAAGGTAATCTTAAGGATACCCTGCTTGCCATCATCGATCTCGGTAAAATCCTTGATATACCCCTCTTCCAGCAATATTCGAGCTATTGCCCTCTTAACGTTTGAAGCTGGTACTTCCACAGTCTCATGCTTGACTATCAAGGCATTTCGAATGCGTGTGAGCATATCTGCAATTGGATCAGTCACCATATTCCCTTACCTCCTTTCAGTCTCTCCCGCTTACCAGCTTGCCTTCTTGACGCCTGGTATTTGTCCTTTATGAGCCAACACCCTGAAACACAGGCGGCATACTCCAAACTTTCTCAGATACCCACGAGGCCGACCACACAAACGGCAGCGATTGTAAGCCCTCGTCGAATACTTGGGCTTCCTCTGCTGCTTTATGATCAACGCTTTTCTGGCCACTCACTTTCCCTCCCTATCACTGTTTTGCAAATGGCATGCCCAGCAATGCTAAAAGCTCTTTTGCTTCTTCATCGGTCTTTGCAGTGGTAACTATTATAACGTCCATTCCCCTTACCTTTTCTACCTTATCGTAATTGATCTCGGGGAATATGAGCTGCTCCTTTATTCCTAAGGCGTAGTTACCACGGCCATCGAAGGACTTGGGTGAAACGCCTCTGAAGTCCCTTACACGCGGAAGCGCTATGTTAAACAGCCTATCCAGGAATTCATACATGCGGTCACCGCGAAGGGTAACTTTGGCTCCTATCTTCATACCCGCCCTTACCTTAAAAGCAGCCACTGACTTTTTGGCCACTGTAGCAACTGGCCTTTGCCCCGTTATCGCTGCCAGCTCCTCTATAGCGCTTTCTAGGAACTTTGGATTTTCCTTGGCGTCTCCCACTCCCATATTTAGTACAACCTTCTCAACTCGGGGTACCTCCATGATGTTTTTATATCCAAACTTTTCCATCATGGCTGGAACAACTGTTTTCTTATACAGCTCTTTCAATCGTGGCTCCACACCACTTCCCTCCCTTCAAAGACCTAGTCATTAAAAGTCTCCCCGCACTTCTTACAAATTCGTACCTTTGTACCGTCTTCCAGTATCTTGTGTCCAACACGCGTCCTCTGGTTGCACTTAGTGCATACCAGCATGACCTTGCTGGCATATATGGGCGCTTCAGTGCGAATTATTCCCCCCGGCTGATTTATCCCTCGAGGTTTCTGATGACGGGCAACTATATTTACCTTTTCAACAATCACCTTCCCCTGTTTAGGAAAGGCTGCGATTACCTTACCACGCACATTCTTGTATTTCCCTGAAATCACCTCAACCAGGTCGCCTTTTCGCACATGGAGCTTAGCTCTATCTGCCAACTTTAATCCACCTCCTTTACAGTACCTCAGGAGCTAAAGATATTATCCTCATGAAATCCTTGTCCCTCAGTTCCCTTGCCACAGGTCCAAAAATTCGGGTTCCCACAGGCTGTTTGGCTTCATTTATGATCACTGCAGCGTTATCATCAAACTTGATATACGAACCATCGGGCCTTCTTATCCCCTTCTTCGTGCGCACTATGACTGCCTTTACCACATCGCCTTTTTTAACAACGCCGCCAGGCGTAGCGCTCTTTACCGAAGCAACTATGATATCGCCTATATTTCCGTATTTTCTATGGGAACCGCCCAACACCCTGATACACATGATTTCCTTAGCACCGGTGTTATCTGCCACCTTAAGGCGTGTTTGTTGCTGCACCATTTTCGTCCCCTCCTTCTTCGAGCGGCAATGGCTCTGCCATCTGGGATCTTTCAAGAATCTGAACTACCCTCCACCGCTTCTCCTTGCTGAGCGGCCGTGTCTCCATGATCATTACCTTATCTCCAACGCGGCATTCGTTATTTTCATCATGAGCCTTAAACTTCTTGGTGCGCTTTATCACTTTGCCGTACAGGTCGTGCCTCACTTTTCTTTCGACAGCCACCACGACCGTCTTATCCATCTTATCGCTTACCACCACGCCTATACGGACTTTTCTTTTACCTCTAGCTTCCTGCGCCATACAGCCCCCTCCTTTCTAAAATTTTTGTTACATCTGAGCAGCCTTTAACTCCCTTTCGCGAAGGATGGTCTTAATACGGGCTATATCCCTCTTTACTTCGCGTATTCTCATGGGATTTTCCAGCTGTCCGGTGGCTAGCTGAAAGCGGAGATTAAACAGCTCGCTCTTCAGCTCATTGAGTTTTTGGTTAAGTTCCTCATTGGTCATCTCTCTCCACTTGCTGGCCTTCATAATGCCTCACCACCTAACTCTTCTCTTTTAACAAACTTACACTTAACAGGAAGCTTGTGGCTAGCCAAACGCAAAGCTTCGCGTGCAACATCCTCAGGTATTCCTGCAACTTCAAACATGATGCGCCCCGGCTTGACCACAGCTACCCAGTATTCTGGTGAACCTTTTCCGCTACCCATTCGGGTCTCAGCAGGCTTCTTTGTAACCGGCTTATGTGGGAAAATCTTTATCCATACCTTTCCGCCTCTTCTGGTATACCTGGTAAGAGCAATACGCGC
>JAMNZI010000057.1 GCA_023622385.1 Bacillota bacterium
TTCGCATCTATCAAGGAAATATTCATTCTATCTTCTTTTTTCTAGATTATGCGCGTTAATTCGCAATCATCTTCCTTTTGTTATTATCCATTTCATGACCTCTATGGCCTTCTCTTTGTTCTTGCTATAGGCCATTATCGACAGAACCTTATTCTCTACATTATAGCCGGTATCGTTGAACAGAGTAACGCCTTTTAACGGGATACCGTAAATATGGGGCTGTTTATCCTGGGCGTATTCATCTTCAACGCTCAGTTTGTACTTCTCCAGCTCCTCTGCGGGTATATACTTCGTTATCTCGTCGTCGATGTACTCATCAAGCGGCATAAAAGCACCCTGTTTGGCAAATGCCTCATACTCCCCTTTGCTAAATACGAATATATCCCCTTCTTGAGCGCCTATCACCACCATAAGCTTCTGTCTTCCCATTATCTCCAGTTCAGGATCCCCACCCAAGGGTATGTTCATGAAATTGATCTCTAAAAGCTCCGGAAAGTCCTCCAGCATGCGCTGGCTTATAGGTTCAGCCCTTTCTTCCGAAAGATAATCCCCAACCAGAAAAATGTCCACCTTTTTGTCTGGCGGAGTTTGCGGCCTGGTCATGGTCGATACCAGATTCCAAAGCATGACCGTCACCACTATACCCACAACGTATTTCCACCAATCGTAATGCAGATGGTTTTGCAACGTTTCCCTGTTTACCACAACCTGATACATGGGACATATCACCTGCCTAAAAAGTTATACTACACATATATATTAATTATACACTAAATGCAAACGATCAACAAGTGCGCTGACATGCTGTATTTAAACCATCTATAGCCATTCTTAAGTCAATCACGATCTTAATACAATGGCAAATCGCGATTATGTTATATCATAGGATATAAAAAATTAAAAAGCCATGGAACCTTACAAGTTCCATGGCTTTTCCGCTGTATTGGCAAATTCGTAACCCTGTACCTTTACTCCTTGGGCCTCATGGTGGGGAACAGTATTACATCCCTTATGGAATAAGAATCAGTAAAAATCATCACCAACCTGTCGATGCCTATACCCACACCGCCTGTAGGCGGCATGCCTATCTCCAGGGCATGCACGAAGTCCTCATCCATCATATGGGCTTCCTCATCCCCTGCGGCACGCTGCCTGGCCTGCTCCAGAAAACGTTCCCTCTGATCGATGGGGTCATTTAGCTCGGAAAAGGCGTTGGCAATCTCCCGCGCCACTATATACAGCTCAAAGCGATAGGTTAATCTGGGGTCATCCTTCTTCCTCTTGGCAAGCGGCGAAATCTCAATGGGGTAGTCCAGGATAAAGGTGGGCTGCACCAGATGCTGTTCCACCTTTTCCTCAAAAAAGGCATTGAGTATATGGCCCCAGGTATTGCCCTTATCGAGCTGCAGGCCTGCCCGTTTTGCAACCTCCCTGGCCTCCTCATCGGTGTTAATCTGCGAAAAGTCCACCCCAGCGTATTTCTTAACAGCCTCAATCATGGTCATACGCTGCCATGGAGGCGTCAGGTCGATCTCCTGGCCTTGGTAGGTCAGCTTGGTGGTCCCCAGCACCTCTTTTGCAACGGTAACTATCATGTCCTCGGTAAGCTGCATCATGTCCATATAATCGGCATAGGCCGTATATATCTCGATGGAAGTAAATTCGGGATTGTGCTTTATGGACATCCCCTCATTGCGGAATACGCGCCCCAGCTCGTAAACCTTATCGAAGCCACCGACGATCAGCCGCTTTAAGTGAAGCTCAGTGGCAATGCGCAGGTACATATCGATATCGAGGGTATTATGATGAGTAATAAAAGGCCGGGCAGCAGCGCCACCTGCAGTGGTATGGAGAATAGGCGTCTCAACTTCCAGGTATCCTCTGGTATCGAGATAATTCCTGATACAGCGTATAATCTTGGAGCGCGTTTCAAAGGTACGGCGTACCTCTGGATTTACAATCAAATCCACATATCTATGCCTGTAACGAAGGTCAGGATCCTTAAGCCCATGCCATTTCTCAGGAAGAGGGTAAAGGGACTTTGTAAGCAATACCATGTCTTTAGCCCTGACGGAAATCTCCCCCGTCTTTGTCTTAAATACCTCTCCCGTTACCCCTATGATATCTCCTAGATCAAAAGACTTAAAGTCCTCATACTGCTCTTGGCCCACATCGTTTACGCGGACAAATATCTGTATCTGTCCGGCGCTGTCCTGGATATGGGCAAAGCTCGCCTTGCCCATCACCCTCTTTGACATGATCCTGCCCGCCACCGTTACCTCTTGGCCTTCCATAGCATCAAAATTGTCCTTTATTTGCTGCGAATAGTGGGTAACCCCAAATTTGGTAATGGCAAAAGGATCTCTGCCCTCTTGGCGAAGCTTATCCAGCTTTTCTCTCCTGACCAGCAGTATATCGTTTAAATTCTGCTCCTCAAACTGAGCGTCCATCCTTGTTTCATCCATCCTACGTTTCACACCTTCACTTACGAATTTCTAATATTTTAAACTTGATAACTCCGTCCGGCACGTGTACGTCCACCGTTGCTCCCACCGGCTTGCCCAGCAGTGCCTTGCCCACCGGCGATTTATTCGATATCTTGTTTTCTGTCGGGTTGGCTTCGGTGGACCCTACAATAGTATACTCCACTACGTCGTTGGTTTCAACATCCAGCAGCTTTACCGTTACCCCTATACTTACCACATCGGTAGAAATATCCTCATCATCAATCACTTTGGCATTTCTTAGCAGGTTTTCTAAAGTAACGATGCGACCTTCAATAAAGGCTTGCTCATTTTTTGCCTCGTCATACTCCGAATTTTCGCTTAAGTCCCCGAAAGCTATGGCTTGTTTGATCCGTTCTGCCACCTCTTTGCGCTTGACAGTCTTTAAATACCTTAGCTCTTCCTCCAATTTAGCAACGCCTTCCTGTGTAAGTATCGTTTCTTTATAATCTTCCGTCATAATTGATTCTCCCCTTCATTTAAGTTTTCATAGTTATATTAATGATAATATGCGTTCAAAGCATACTTTTAATTCCAAAAAAATTTTATACCCCCATAAGCAACACAATAAGCACTGACATAAATATTATTTATGCCAGTGCTTCAAAATCTTTCTAAATTTGTAGTGTAATTATTATAAAAAAGTAACGGTGGTTTGTCAAGAAAATAAAATTACGCCCTTTTCCTGAAATAGCGGACGCGGAAGGTATCATAGGTTATGCCACCCTCAGGCAATAGAAATCCGCGGACCTTTACGGTATCCAGGACACTGTTCACCTCGCCCGTCTCCCATTCCATAAGGGATAATGCCTGCAATACCCCCAAGGTCTCCCACGGCAGCAGTTCAATATCCGCCTTTATTCCCTCAGGCAAGGTTGCCCAGCCCGACAATATCCATAAGGGCTCCCTCCGGCTTTTCATCGTTTCCATATATTTTAGATCTATTGCCCCTGCATATGCCACAATGGCGTAGTTGCCCAGCAGCTCTAAGTCGCACTCATCTGCTACAACCACAAGTTGCTTATTCTTAAGGCATTGGGCGACATCGGTGGTAACTGGACAAGCCAGCCCGGTCTCCAGCAGGATCTCATCGGCCAGCCTATAGAGCTCTTCCTCAACTGTGCCCCCCAACACCATGTGGTTTATAAAAGGCGCCAGCGCTCCGGCAAACAGCCTGCCAGCCCAACCATCAGCACCCCAAATTCCCACTTCCATGTTGAGGACCTTCTCCTTTAGCATTCTCAGCAGATGTCTTACCGATTCCACAAGGGCAAAGACGCGCATTTGGTAGGCCGAATCCACGACAAACCCCTCGTCCATGGCTTCCATAGCCTCCTGCGGCAAAGCACCCCAGTAATAGGGAATGCATACCACTTCAATGCCAAGCTCCTTCAACCGCCTTAAATATCTGACAAGCCTCTTGCTGCGCCTGCTGGGCGAAAGCTCATCCCAATTGACTATGAAATCCGGCAATTGGAGTATATATCCCATTTCCTGGCCATACTCTTTGAAAGAAACGATACCTATAGGCTGAAGCAGCCTGCTATGCCATCCACCCTTCAAAATGTTCATTAACCTGCCCACAATTCCAGTACCAGCCTGCGGCATGTCATCCTTATGTCGAAAAGTCATAACGGCAAACTTGCTCACTTTCTGCTCCCCATTCAATTCAAGTATTCAATCCTGTGGGTGATGCCAAATTCCCGTATCAGCTTGGCGTACATGTCTGCGGTGATATCCTCTGGCCTCTTGCCAGAAAGGCTGACTATCAAAGCCTCAATCACATTGGTACCAAAAGAGCGCCCGTTAAATTCCGGGGTTGAGGTCACAAGCAGCTTTACCCCCCTCTGCTTGAGCATCTGCACGTCGTTTTGGGTGATGGTATTGGTCACAATCACCTTTCCCTCCAAGTGATCGGGAAGGTAGCGCTTTATATATATATAATCTCCCGCAATGATATCAGCAATCTGGTAGTACTTGTTGTACTTAGGGGAAACCTTCTCCTGCTGATGCCCTGTTGGGTACAGCCAGTGAAAAGGTAACCGACAAACGATGGGCATCAAGGCTCTTGCCAAGCGATGCAAATTTTTTAAACTGCGTATCGGTACGGTTAGCCCCAGGGCAAACATCACATCGCCAAATATCATATCACAGCCCATACCCGTAAATCCCTCTGCCATGCCAAACCTATCCATGGCAGATACCAGCAATACTTTCTTTCCTTTCAAATCCAATCCGCAATCCCTGTGCAGGAAGTTTACCACATCGCGTTCCAGCGTATTTTTAAGGCCCGAACCATCAACTATGGGCGTCTTTTGTGCAGCCCTCGCGAGGGGCAACGCCGCCCTTATGACGTACCTTCGCCCATTGCCGCCATACAGATACAGGTCTATCCCGCCCATGCCAAACACATCGACTTTCCCGTCAAGCTCCTCAATAAGCCGAACGGCCTTTTTTAGGTCACCATCGGTACCTATCCTCTCTATAAGAAAATCCTGGCCACAGATGTTGACGGTAACGCTGTGGTTCCTTGAAGAAGCCCCTATGCTTACGCTGACAATCCTCTTCATGCCATCCTCCTATAAACCATTTTTATTCAATCGGCTCACCGCTAATTACGATTATACCCATTACCATGGCTTATCAGATGTACCGACAAAAATTTCACTTTAAAGCGCTGTCACACAGCGCCCTCCAACTCCAACAGATATCCTTTAAGCAACTTGCGGATCTCGTCCATGTCCCTTAAAGTATTGACGATATTTTTAACCCTGTTGGCATTGGGCAGCCCCTTAATATACCAGCTTATATGCTTTCTCATCTCACGGATTCCCACTTCTTCTCCCTTGTATTGTATCATCATCTCTAGGTGATACAAGGCCATTTCGATCTTCTGGCGCGGCGTAGGCGAAGGTAACAGCTCGCCCGTCTCCAAATAATGGATTATCCTCCTGAAGATCCAGGGATTGCCTTGAGCCCCTCGACCAACCATTACGGCATCGCATCCCGTTTCATCCAGCATCCGCTTTGCATCCTCGGGGGTAAATATGTCCCCGTTCCCTATGACGGGTATAGAAACGGCTTGTTTTACCTTACGAATGATGTCCCAATCGGCAACGCCAGAGTAAAACTGCTCCCTGGTACGGCCATGCACTGTTACGGCAAATCCCCCCGCTTCTTGGATTATCCGGGCTATTTCGACGGCGTTGACGCTTTCATCATCCCAACCCTTCCTTATCTTGACGGTCACAGGCTTGCAAGAGGCCTCCACCACCGCCCTTACGATTCTGTAGACCTTTTCGGGGTGAAGCATGAGCGCACTTCCATCCCCATTTTTCACAATCTTGGGAGTGGGACATCCCATATTTATATCTATCAGATCTATATCTGTCTGAGATAGCCTACTGGCTATCTCGGCCATTATATCGGGATCAGAGCCAAAGATCTGTACCCCTACAGGGTGTTCATCAGGATGAACCTCGGTAAGCTTCCAGGTCTTTTCATCGCCGTAGTAGAGGCCCTTGGCGCTCACCATTTCTGTATACACCATGCCACAGCCCTGCTGCTTGCACAGCAAGCGAAACGGCATATCTGTAATTCCTGCCATGGGCGCTAAAAATACGTTGGTGGGAATAGACAAAGTGCCTATCTTCATCATATATGTGATCCCTCCTATATGCCGTTTGCTCATTCTATTTATGCATTAATAGTTTAAACAAAAACAGCCACGGGCTTTCCCCCGTAGCTGTCGTCAACCATCATCAACGTCCCTTACAGGCTATCCACCTCTATCCATTGGCCTTCCGCAATGGATAGATCTACTGCCTCAATCACCTGTGAACACTTCACCCCGTCATTGAAATCAGGATAAGCATTTCTATCGTGAGCGATTGCCTCTACAAATTCATAAAGCTCGTGCACAAAGGTATGCTCGTATCCTATAACATGCCCTGCAGGCCACCACGCCGAAGCATACGGATGAACCGGTTCGGTAACTTGAATGAGCCGGAACCCCTGCACTCCTTCGGGGTCTTCAGAAGAATAATACCACAGCTCGTTCATCCTCTCAAACTCAAACCTCAAGCTGCCCTTGCTGCCGTTTATCTCAAAAGACATGCCGTTTTTATGGCCGTTGGCAAAGCGGGTAGCCTCAAAGGAACCAAGGGCACCGTTTTTAAACTCAGCGAGGAACAGTGTGGCATCGTCTACCGTCACCTCGCCGCGGGGCCCACCGGCCTGAGCGTTAGCGCTCAAACCCTCCATCCTCTCCACTATGGGCCTTTCCTTAATAAAGGTCCTGTTGATCCCAATTACCCTGTCAAACTCCCCTACCAGGAACCGGGCTAGGTCAATGATATGAGCGCCCAGGTCACCCAAGGCCCCCGACCCGGCTATCTTCTTATCAAGCCTCCACACCAGCGGAAACTCGGGGTCCATGACCCAGTCCTGAAGGTATAAAGCCCTGAAGTGGTATATCTTACCGATTTTGCCCTCATCGATCAATTTCTTGGCCAGCTGCACAGCAGGGGCAAACCTGTAGTTAAAGCCTATCTGGTGCTTCACCTTGTTCTTCTCCGCTGCTTCCAGTATTTCCCTTGCGTCCTTGAGGTTTAAAGCCAGCGGCTTTTCACAAAATACGTGCTTTCCTTCCTCAGCGGCTGCAATGGCTATCTCCTTGTGAACATTGCTGGGAGCAGTTATATCCACCATGTCTATGTCGTCCCGTTTTACCAGCTTCTCCCATGAGGTTTCGTAGCTTTCCCATCCAAATTTCTCGGCCGACTGCTTGACCCATTCCTCGTCCCTGCCGCATATGGCCTTCATGACGATCTTCAGGCTGGGATCAAAAAACATCCCTAGCTTCCTGAATGCATTGCTATGGGCCTTACCCATGAACTTATACCCAACAAGACCTACATTCAAGGTATCCTTCATCACATGCGAGCGCATGGGGTCCCATCTTTTTAAGATGGAAAAATGCGCTCTTCCCTCCTTTCCAACGTCAAGGTATTTGCCCCCTCTGCACTCTTTTACCCGTTGCGTTCAAGGCTTCCGTGCATTTTCCCGCCATAATCTCCGCCATAAAACTTTTTCAGAAGAACAACGGTTATGAAGCTGGGCGATGCTCTTTTGATACCATTATAAAATATCAGGGAACCCCTCCAGTTCACCAAGAGAAGTCCCCTGTTTTAACTTCAAAAGCAAATCTTAAGCCCACCACATCTCGCCCTTGGATTCAAAGGTCATAACCTCTTTTAAGAAAGCGATGGCCTTTTGCAGCCCTTCATTTGGCGACATAAGGCTGTCTTCATGTTCTATGCTCATCACGTAATCATAGCCCACCATGCGCAGGTTGCTCACAATATCCTTCCATACCTGATAATCATGGCCATATCCTACTGAGCGGAAAATCCAGGAACGGTTGATCTCATCGCTGTAATGCTTTGTATCCAACACGCCATTTACAGCGGTGTTAAGCTCATCTATCTTGGTATCCTTAGCATGGAAGTGGTATATGGCCGGACCCAGCTTGCGGATAGCTGCAACGGGATCTATCCCCTGCCAGAACAGATGGCTGGGGTCGAAGTTTGCCCCAATGGTATCTCCCACCGCAGCCCTCAGCTTAAGCAATGTCTCGGGATTATAGACGCAAAAGCCCGGATGCATCTCAAGGCAAATCTTATTCACGCCATGGTCATTGGCAAATTTGACCGCTTTCTCCCAGTAGGGGATAAGCACCTCATTCCACTGATAGTCCAATATCTTCAAGAAGTCATCCGGCCATGGGCATGTGACCCAGTTCGGATACTTGGAAGTGGGAGAATCACCAGGACATCCCGAAAAGGTAATGATTCTGTCGATACCGAGCTTTTCAGCAAGCAACACCGTCTTTTCAAAGTCCTTATGAAAAGCATCAGCAATCTCCTTTTGAGGATGTACGGGGTTGCCGTGGCAGCTCAACGCGCTGATCTGCATGTTGTACTTCTTAAGTAAGTCTTTAAACTCATTGAGCTTGTTTTCATCAGCCAGCAGCTCATCGGGATTGGCATGGGCTTTGCCCGGAAATCCCCCCGTGCCTATCTCTACCGCCTCAACCCCCGAATCATGCAAATACTTTAAGGCCTCTTCAAAGCTCTTGTTGGCCAGCAACACCGTGAAGACCCCTAACTTCATATGTACACGCCTCCCTTTGCTTTATTTTTGTCATAGGTAATATAATTTTTGACAACTTCTCAATAAATATATATTCTACGCTCCTTATCAAATTCCTCCATGAAAAAGCCATTAATTTAAGTTTACAGCATTATTTTTTTGCCCTTTCTAGCGCTTTCCAATGCCCCGAACACCATTGCCATGCTCTTTATGTTATCAGTACAATCGGTCTCGGCCTTCCTGCCTTCCAAAAGGGCATCAAACATCTCATCAAGGCACCCAACATGCCCCTCTCTACCGTTCCATGAGCATGTGGCTTCAATCCTCTTGGTATCGTAAATGAACTGGTTGGAGCAATTCTCTACCACAACCTCGCAGTAGGGGGGATTGATGCCATCCCATATAGCCGTCCCCTTGTTGCCCGTAATTCTCCAGTAAGATTCCCACGAAGTAGGAGCGCCCTGCGCACACCATGAACCCCTGTAGGAAAACACCGAACCGTCCGAGAACTCAAAAATACATATTGCAGCTGCATTTCCTTTATACCATGAACCAGGAGGATTGAATTCATGGCAGTATACAGAAACGGGGTCAGCACCAATGATAAAACGCGCTTGGTCAAATGTATGGATGGCCATATCCAGGATAAGCGGGCTGTCCATGACATCTCTAAAGCCACCGAAATGGGGACCCAGGAAAAAATCGGCACACACAATCCCAGGCTTTCCGATGACTCCCGAGCTTATAAGCTCGCGAAATGCACGGATCTGTTTTAAGTAACGCCGGTTTTGCATAACCGCATACATCTTGCCTGACTCATTAGCAACAGCCACCATTTCTCGGGCCTCTTCCATTGAGGAAGCCATGGGCTTTTCGCCCAACACGTCACATCCCATCTTAAGCGCTGTGGTCACTATCCTATGGTGAGCCTCAGGTACGGTTACATCAAATACCAGGTTAGCCGATGTATCTTTTATAGCTCTTTCAACATCCTGGTATATGCCACAGTCCAGACCATACCGCTTAGCCATAGCACGTGCGCTTTCTTCATTTATATCAACCAGCGCTACAATTTCGGCATCCTGCCTTTCCAAAGCGTATTTTATCCAGGTATTGGCCATGTTGCCGCAGCCAGCCACAACTATTCTAAAACGCTTCATACATCATTCCCCTTCTTATTAAATTATTGGTTATATGAAATTTAAGTACAAGAACGGAATTTTGCTGCTCAATACAGGATTCGTTAAGGTTCAATCGCAAAAGTAAGCCGCCAAATGTAAGGCAATTTTCAAGCAAAAGTTAAGAAAATTACAAGTCAAACCATAACCATTTCGCTTATATCATGCAAATTAAGTTTGCAGTAAAATCATTCTTTCAAAAAAGGTTGATACATCATAATTGCATGATTTTCTGTGATATATTCGTCATCTATTTCGTCCCCATCTGGATTAAAAACTTTTCTGCATATTACATTGTGTCTAATATAACCACCCCACCATTCATGCGTAATCCAATGTTCTTTCTCATATACCTTATAGGTATATGGTGGTCTCTCTGTTGTTCTCCACTCCCCAACCAAATATTGGTCTGTCAACCACACTTTCAATTGATACGGTTGGTTGGTCCCATTATACACCTGCAGATCAATATAGTTGTATACACAGGTGGCCCCACTTCCAAAGGGCTGTGTCCTATCCGAATCAGGAAATACATCATAGCTATGCCTGTGTCTTTCTGTTACCGATAACGGCGTATGTAATGTCATCCAGTATATCAGGTTTGATAGCTGGCACAGTCCTCCTCCAACCCCCGGCTTAATTTTTCCATGTGACAATTCCATCCCATCTACGTAACCCTTTCTTCTAGTGGGTTTACCAACCAGCCTCCAAAATGAAAATACCTCTCCCGGACTCAATATTACTCCATCTAATTTTTGTACTGCAATCTTCAAGTTTATTATTTTATTATACTGCATCCACATATCTACATCTTTCAGCTTTCTAATTAGAGGCGTTTTATGGGTAAAAACGACCACCGGCAATAAATCCCGCGAGATATTTCTTGCGTATTTCTTATGGCCAAAATACCAGTTCCAGTATCTTTTATAAGTATAAAATAGCCTTCCCAATTGAATTCTAATCCTTGACCTCTTTATTGGCCTTATCCCCCTATCCACCCTACGCTCCCCCCAATGAAATATGTGAGGTAAGATTTATGGAAGTATGAAATAACGTAATAGGGTGTAACCACCGGCAGTTACACCCTGTCGTATCATATCTTACCCGCATCCCACAAAATCTCCGTTATCATCAAACTTTTCTTATTCCATAATGCAACCTTTACCTTGCTGCTTTAACCTCGGTCCATACCCTGTCGTACTCCTTTATGACATCCGACAGCGCTTCAAATACCTCGCAATTCTTCAAATCCTCATCGGTTGGATAGGCAGTCCTGTCGTTGAGAATCTCTGGATCCAACATCTTCCTGGCCTCGGTATTAGGCGTGGAGTATCCTATATAGTCGGTGTTTCTGAAGGCAATCTCGGGCTCACACATGAAATTGATGAACTGCTCTGCCGCCTTCTTGTTTTTAGTGCCCTTTAGAATTACCATGGCATCGACCCACATATTGCTGCCTTCCTTGGGTATTACGTAATCGAGGTCAGGGTTTTCCCTCTTGGTATAGATGGCATCGCCCGACCACACAACTGCAAGAGCAGCCTGCCCCGATATCATGGCATCCTTAACCTCGTCGCCCACATAGGACAGCACCAGCGGCTTTTGCTTTATTAGCGCTTCCTTGGCCTGCTCCAGTTCATCCATATTTCTTGTATTGAGAGAATATCCTAACATTTTGAGGGCCACCCCTATGGAGTCCCTACTGCTGTCCAGCATGAAGATCTGCTTCTTATACTTTTCATCCCACAGTATCTTCCAGCTGTCAACAGGCTCATCCACCATCTTCTTGTTGTACAAAATGCCGACAGTGCCCCACATGTAGGGAACGGAATATTCGTTATTTGGGTCATAGGGAAGATTTTTAAACCTTTCATCTATATATTTATAATTAGGAACGTTATTGAAATCTATCTTCTCAAGCATGCCCTCCTTTATCATGCGCTCGATCATGTAATCCGAAGGAAAGGCGACGTCGTAATCGGCTCCACCACCCTTTATCTTTACATACATCTCCTCGTTAGTGGCAAAGGTATCGTATATCACGTCGATGTTGTATTTCTTCTCAAACTCATCAATGACGCTTTCGTCGATATAATCCCCCCAGTTGTACACTTTAAGCTGCGCCTTAGGAGCGCTGCCGCATCCGGCCAAGATGCCCACCAACGTCATTACGCTTAATAACAATCCGAAAACCCTAAAAACCTTCTTCATCTCAGACTCTCCTTTACTCTTGAATTATCTTTGTTCATCCTTTTATTTACAATCAACAGCAATATGAGCACGGTTAGAAACATGATGGTCGATAGGGCATTTATTTTAGGGTTAACACCCCTTCTTGCCATGGAATAGACGTATATGGCGATGTTGGATACCCCTGATCCGGTGGTAAAGAAGCTGATGACGAAATCGTCGATGGATAGGGTGAAGGTCAGCAACAATCCCGTAACTATTCCAGGCATTATCTGCGGAATTATAATCTTTCTCAAGGCATAAAAAGGGGTTGCACCCAGGTCAAGGGCTGCTTCATATATATGCCTATCAAGCTGTTTGAGCTTAGGCATCACGGAGAGTATCACATAGGGTATATTAAACGTGATGTGGGCCAGCAGCATGGTGAAAAAGCCCAGCCCCATTCCGGTAAAGGGCTTGGTAAACACAAACAGCAGCATGAGCGACACGCCAGTCACAATATCCGGGTTTATAACCGGCAGGTAGGTTAAGTTCATCACTATCGCCTTTTTAACCCTCTTCATCTCGTGTATGCCGATGGCGGCCGCTGTGCCAATAACCGTAGCTATTATAGCGGACAGCACGGCTATAGCCAGAGTATTATAAAGGGCGCGCAATACTTCGGTATCCTTAAACAGTTCGGCATACCACTTTAATGTAAAGCCGTTCCATCGCCCCATGGACCTTGATTCGTTAAAGGAATATACAACCAGCATAACTATTGGTGCATATAGGAAGAGTAAAATTAAGTACAGGTATATCCTTTTGCCGATACGCCCTACCATATTGCACCCCCCTCATACTCCTTGTCGTATTTGCGCATGATACCCATGGTTATCAGTATTATCACCGTCAGCACAAAGGATATGGCTGAACCAAAGTGCCAATCGCCTACGACGATAAACTGTTGCTCTATCAGATTGCCTATGAGTATATACTGCCCGCCGCCCAGCAGCCTAGAAATTATGAAGGTGGTTACCGCAGGCATGAAAACCATCGTGATGCCCGATATGACCCCTGGCAGGCTTAAGGGGATGATAATCCTCTTGAGCACGGTGATGTAGTCTGCACCCAAGTCTTGTGCCGCTTCGATGATGCTCTTGTCCATCTTGGTTAAAACCGAATATATGGGAAGAACCATAAAGGGCAAAAAGTTGTACACCATCCCCAGCACCACCGCATGGTCGGTATATAGAAGCTGTACAGAAGGTAGATGCAAAAACTCCATCACCATATCGATCAGGCCGTTCCTCCCCAGCAGGCTCATCCAGGCATAGGTCCTTACCAGAAAATTTATCCACATGGGGATCACAAACAGCAAGGCCAAAACCTTGTTCTGGCTGTATTCCTTGCCGGAGAGAATCAGAGCTACGGGATAGCCTATCAAAAGGCACACCACGGTACATATGAGAGCAAGCAGTATTGAACGCAGTAACACCATGAGGTATAACGGTTCCCATATGCGCTTTATGTGCTCCAGGGTAAGCCTTATGCCCTCATGGGTAGTGACGGTAAAGGTATAAAACAGCAGCAAAAATAGCGGCACCACTATGAAGATGGCCATCCATACCAGATATGGGTATGCATAACACGTCCTTCTCATTTTAAGGCCACCTTCTTCATTATATGGATGTCTTGGGGGAGTATGCGCAGGCCTATCCTGCTTCCCACAGGCTCCATAAGGGTACTGTGTATCATCCAATTTATCCCTTCGCTGCGCACTATCATCTCGTAATGCACCCCTTTGAAGGTAACCGACTCCACTTCTCCCTGCAGCATACCCTCTCCCATAGGCACCAGCTTTATATCCTCGGGCCTTATGACCACATCCACTTCTTCATTGTGTTCAAATCCGGAATCGACGCACTCGAATTCATGGCCGGCAAAATACACCAGCCTATCTTTAAGCATCCTGCCCGGGATGATGTTGCTCTCGCCGATGAAATCGGCAACAAACGCGTTTTTGGGCTCGTTATATATCATCTCGGGAGTACCTATCTGCTGTATGGTACCATCCTTCATGACCACGATAGTATCCGACATGGTTAGAGCCTCTTCCTGATCATGGGTCACATATACAAAGGTGATCCCCAGCATCTTCTGAATCCTCTTGAGCTCTATTTGCATGCCCTTCCTAAGTTTCAAATCCAGCGCACCCAAGGGTTCATCCAGCAGAAGCACTTCCGGCTCATTGACCAGCGCCCTGGCTATGGCCACCCTTTGCTGTTGCCCACCGCTTAATGATTCAACGCTCCTCTTCTCAAACCCTTTAAGGTTTACTAGCTCCAACACCTCTGCTACTTTTCGCTCTATGGTCTTATTATCCAGCTTCTTTATCCTAAGGCCAAAGGCTATGTTCTCAGCCACATTCATGTGCGGAAACAGGGCGTATCTCTGAAACACGGTGTTTACCTTTCTCTTATAGGGAGGTAGATCGGTTATATCCTTACCTTCAAAAAACACCGCACCGCTATCCGGCCGCTCAAAGCCTGCAATGATGCGAAGCGTTGTAGTCTTACCGCATCCGCTCGGCCCAAGCAAAGTAAGAAATTCGTTTTTGCGTATATACAAATTGATATCCTTTAGCGCCTCTGTTCCGTCGTAATTCTTAGAGACATTCACCAGCCTTATGATAGGCTCTTCCGCCATTTATACCTCCCCCCTCAAACCTTCACAATATTAAAAGCTGGGTGGCGATGATATCCACAGCACAACCGCCTTCGCCTTCCCAGCGTTTTCTATCCTATGAACCTGGTTGGCTTTGAAATAAAAGCTCTCTCCCTTTCTCACCCTATGCTTGCGGTTTCCCAGATACAGATTTATGCTGCCCGATATCACATACCCAAATTCCTCCCCATCGTGCGGGTTATCTTCATTGGAGCTCCCACCAGGTTCTATCTGCATGAGTATGGGCTCCATTGCGTTTTTTTGAGCGTTGGGCACCAGCCATTTTATGGAGTGCTTGAGCTCCTCGTCCTGCTTTATGAAGACATCGTCCTTTTTAAACACCACCTTCTCGGGCACGGCATCGCTGAAAAAGTCTTTGAGGTCTGTCCCAAGGCATTCTAGTATGTCCATCAAGGTAGCAATGGATGGCGACGTCAGCTCCCTCTCCACCTGCGAGATAAAGCCCTTGGTCAGCTCGCACCTGTCAGCCAGCTCTTCCTGCGTCAAACCCGCTTTAAGCCGAAGTTGTCTGATCTTCTCTCCTATTTTCATATTCACTTTCTCCCAAAATTGAGCTTAAAAAAAGTTTTTGTTAACTAAACTTTTTGTTTAGTCATTTTAAACCCAGCACACACTTTAGCACAGATAAAAAAATATGTCAATACTATTTTTTATAAATAATATTGACATATCTGGAAATTTATTCTATATGTAGTTTAACGAGTTTTTACTAAAGCCCAGCCACCGCCTTCAAATCAGCATTAAAGTCAAATTCTGTGTCTAGCAAAAACGACATTCCCTCGATAGGGGTAAGCTGCATAACCATCATTGAGCAATAAGCGCAGATAAGTCAATATAGGCAAGCAGCTAATCATCAAAACAATTTGTAATAAAATTTCATATGCTGAAATCTGCAGAGCACAACATGCTGTTTGCTGCTTTGTAACTTCTTATATTTGGACTTTTATCTTATGCTTGTGAGCTTCCTGCTATGTTATCGTTATATTATGCTTCTAAACTCTTAGTGGGTTTATTGCCTGTAGGCCAGCAGCCTTACGGCGTTTAATATGACGATTAGCACGCTCAACTCATGGACGAGCATGCCGGACGACAAAGACACCTTCTTTGCCAGCACCCCTGCAAGCAAAAGCGCTGCTACTATTATAGCAAAAAATATATTTTGCTTCATATTCCTTACCGTGGCCCTGCTCAGCCCAATAGCATATGCCAGCTTCTTTATTTCGTTTGACATCAGCACCACATCGGCGGTCTCCATGGCTACATCGGTACCTGCACCACCTATGGCAATCCCCAGATCAGCCGAGGCCAAGGCCGGGGCATCGTTGATCCCGTCACCCACCATAGCAGCGGGACCAAACTGCTGCGCAACCTCCCTAAGCACTCTAACCTTGTCCTCAGGAAGGAGCTCGGCATAATGTTCGTCTATGCCAAGCTGCTGAGCTATTGCCGCAGCAGTTCTCCTATTATCTCCCGTCAACATCACAATCTTTCTTATGCCCAGCCGTTTTAAATCGGCAATCAGCTGCTTTGCGTCAGTTCGTACCGTATCTGCTATGGATATGACGCCCAGCACTCTCTCAACATCCGATACGATAACCGCCGTCTTGCCCTGCTCTTCCTCCTGCCTTATATATTCTTCCTGCTCTTGCTCTATCCTCACCCCATTTTCCAGCATCAGCTTCCTGTTGCCTATTAGATAATTCCGTCCCCTTACCTTGGCCTTCAAACCCTGTCCGGGTATGATTTCTGACTCTTCGGCAAATTCGCTTATCGATCCCAGCTTCTCCTGCACAGCGTTTACTATGGCTTTGGCCAGCGGATGCTCAGAATAGCTCTCGCCAATGGCGGCTATCATCAATAGTTCGTTTTCTTCCATTCCAAACGATTTTATCACCGTCACCTTAGGCTTTGCCTCAGTCAGTGTACCGGTCTTGTCAAAAGCCAGAGCTTTTATCTGCCCTAGCTTCTCCATAACCTCGCCACCCTTTATCAATACCCCATGCCTTGCCCCATTGCCGATCCCCGCCACTATTGAAACCGGCGTGGCTATCACCAATGCACCCGGGCAGGCTATGACCAGCATGGTAAGCGAAAGTCGTAGATCTTTGGTAACTATATACAGCAGAAGGGCAAAAACTATAATTAATGGAGTATAATATTTCGAAAAGCTTTCCAGGAATTTCTGGGTATTGGCTTTTTTATCCTGCGCCTCCTCCACCATCTGAAGTATCCTTGCAAAAGTAGTGTCTTCCCCCACCCTATCGGCCCTTATCTTGAGGTATCCCGATTCAATGACGGTTCCAGAAAACACCCTGTCGGTGCTTTCCTTGTTTACGGGGATAGCCTCCCCGGTGATCGCCGCTTGGTTGACATAGGCATTGCCTTCTATGACGGTGCCATCTACAGGTATCCTCTCGCCCGGCTTTACGATGACGGTATCCCCCTTTACCACCTGTTCAAGCAATATTTCCATCTCTTGGCCGTCCCTTATCACCCTCGCCACATCAGGCATCATGTTAAACAGCGCTTTAATTGATGCCCTGGTCTTTTCAAGCGTCCTGGACTCCAGGTAATCGCCCAAAGTAAAGAGGAAGGTAACTGCCGCAGCTTCCCAATATTCCCCCAAGTATACAGCACCTATTACAGCCAATGATACAAGGGCATCAATGCCTAGTATTCTGTATCTTATCGCCCCAATAGCTTTTCTCATAATGGGAATACCTGCTACCATGGCAGCCCCAAGCATAAACCCATCGGCAATCACCGGAGACGCAGCCGTTTTTCTTAATACAAAGGAAGCCACTATCAGCATTCCCGATAGAACTACCCTTTGAAATCTTGTCGCCATCATTCCATTCTCCTCCCGGCTGTAAACAAAACTGCCTAGACAGCAGCCAGAAGCCACAACACAATCAGCACAGGAACTACCTTTCGCCCAGTACCTTGTAGCCCAGCCCTTCGATAACGCGCTTGATATCATCAGACGATACTATAAGCTCGTTGAATGTCACTTTTGCCCTGCTGGAATTAAATAGCACTTCAACGTTTTCGACACCCTTGGTACGCCTCAAAGCATTCTCAATCTTTGCCTTGCACGAAGGGCAGGTCAAAGTTTCCAGTTGATAATACTTTGTGATCATAACTCTCATCCTCCTTCAAAATCCTGTTTTTTATATTTTGCCTCTCAATTGTAATA
>JAMNZI010000020.1 GCA_023622385.1 Bacillota bacterium
TACCCAAAAATATTCCATACTATTCGGGCTGTCAGGTATCCTGTTGCTATTTTCATCTGTAGCTATGACCTTAGTCAAAGATTCTCCTAGAAAAAATCCCAATAAAAGAACTAACATTGTTGAGTATTACAGCAATTTACCTGGGCATTTAACCAAAAACCGAGTCTACAGGCATATGCTAGCTACTCAGCTCATCGGAAGCCTTGGAGGCATGATTCTACCTTTCATCATACTTTTTGGAAAAAACACTTTTGCTTTATCACCTGACCAAGTTTCCACGCTCATTTACATCCAGATCATGGGGTCTTTAATTGGAGGCGTTTTCTGGGGGAATATCAGCCATCGTTTGGGTAACAAATATATTATACTGATTTCTCAATTAATTAACTTTGTCATCCCTTCTCTAGCATTAATAAGCTTAGGGCTGAATAAATTTGTACCGCCACTGTTTTTTCTCGTTCCCATGTGCATCCTCGGCGGAATAAACAAAGGCGCCTGGATGGGATATACCAACTACACCATTGACATAACAGATGAAGAAAACCGGCCTGCGTACTTCGTATTAACGAGCCTAGTCACCTTCCCAACCACCTTTTTGCCCTATGTTGCCGGCATCTTGGCAGATACATGGGGCTTCATCCCTTTGTTCATAATTAGCATGTTTTCTGCCGCTATTGCAATAAACCTAGCGCTTAGCCTGAAACCCCCTCATAAGATGAATAAAACCAATTTGATAGTTTAAAAGGAGATAAAAACAAAAATATTAAGGATCGGACGTACCTTGTCATCCGATCCTTTAAATATCCCCTTATTCATCCAATAGGCCGTCACGAAGCCCAAGAGGCAATGGTGCCGGCCGACTACATGAACTATTAACAACATAATGCCTTCCACTTTCGGATGCATCTAAAAATCCCTGCATGACATCCAGCACGTGATAGGCCATTTCCCCATTGGCTCTGTGTGGCCTTCCTGACAGCAGCGCATAAGCCATATCAGCCACTCCAATGCCTCGGCTGTTGTCGGCATAACCGTGAGTCAAAGGAACCTCGCCCCATTCACTGGCCCCTTGACGGCGTATCAGCACAGGACCTCCAAACGTGTTTGGATCAGGCACGCTTATGCTTCCCTCGGTGCCATAAATTTCAATTCGCGGTAAATTGGCACTCCATACATCAAAGCTGGTGATAATGGTTCCCACAGTACCATTTTCAAAATCCATGATGCCAGCAATATGGGTAGGCGTCTCCACCTTTATCTTTGTGCCATATTTGGGCTGGCTGGAAATGGTTCTTTCCGGAAATGTAATCCTGGCAGAAGCCGTCACCCTCTTTATAGGACCTATAAGGGATACTAGAGCCGTTATGTAATATGGTCCCATGTCAAACATGGGCCCTCCACCTACCTGGTAATAAAACTCGGGATCAGGATGCCAACTCTCATGGCCATGGCATACCATAAATGCCGTTGCCGCTACCGGCTGCCCAATCCAGCCGTCGTCTATCAGCTTCCTACAGGTCTGGAGACCGGCCCCCAAGAATGTATCAGGAGCACAGCCCACTAAGAGCCCTTTTGCTTTGGCTATGTCTAGTATCCTTTTGGCTTCTTCACGAGTGATGGCCAATGGTTTTTCGACATATACATTTTTTCCGGCTTCAAGGGCAGCAATGCACACCTGAGCATGAGCTTTGGGGACAGTCAAATTGACCACGATGTCGATCTCAGGATCTGCAAGAAGCTCATCTACATCACACGCTTTAGGAATGTTAAACTCTTTTGCTCTAGCCTGCGCCCTTTCCATAATTAAATCGGCACACGCCACCACTTCCAAAATCTTAAACCGCTGGCTACAGTTTTTTAAATATATGCTGCTTATATTTCCGCATCCTATAATTCCAACTTTGACTTTTTTCATGACAACCATCCTTTCGTTAAAACATTTTCTTTACCGATTGAATGGAAACTTCTGCGTTATCGCCGGTCCGCTCGGCAATGTCCTTTCCCTCAGCTGCCCAGAGGAAACCTCTTTTCATTATAGTTCGAACCGGCTCAACTTGCAGCACGTCCGCATGATGCCCTAGAGAACAGTAGAATACCCTTCCCCTTCCCCAACGCTTGGTCCATATAACCGGCACATCCACCTGGCCATTGGCAGCATGGGGACCATCTATCACAGGAAACCGTGTGGTGGCAAGCACCTCAATAGCAGGATCAATATGTACATAGTACTGTTCGCTTTTTACGATAAAATCCTCTATCCCCTCAACAATGGGGCTGGAACCCCTTTTGACGTTGACAACGTATTCTACCCCATCGCCTCCAGGATGTGCTACCCACTGCCCTCCAGTCATAAACTGCCACTGGACGCACTCCCTGAAGGCATCGCACATTCCACCATGGCATCCTGCAATGCCCACCCCACTGGCCACAGCCTGAAGGACCGGCTCAACCTGAGCGTCTTTTATCTTTCCCATGGTCCATATGGGAATGATAAGATGGAGCGATTTAAGCTTCTCCACATCCAAAAACGCATCCAGCGTCTCGGAGATCTCTACCTCAAAGCCTTCTTCAATGAGAATGCTGTAAAATAGCTCTGACACTTCAACGGGCTGATGTCCCTCCCAGCCCCCCCTAACTATTAGAGCCTTTTTCCCCATAATAGCTATCCCCTTCCCATAAGATTTTAAAATTTTTGGGTAGCGTCCATTACAATTATATCAAAAAAACTGCTATCACAACACACATAGAATATCCATTTCGCTTACTTAACCCATAAAAGTAAACGCCTTAAAAT
This sequence comes from Bacillota bacterium, assembly GCA_023622385.1. GTDB lineage: Bacteria > Bacillota > Clostridia > Caldicoprobacterales > Caldicoprobacteraceae > Caldicoprobacter. The sequence goes on from JAMNZI010000020.1 coordinate 2,795, forward strand.
TCATACAACAAAAAACCTCTCCAGCATCATTTCATAGCTGGAGAGGCTTAAAATTACTCTTCTTTTACTCTTCTTTCACCAGGTCTCCACGGATCAAAGCCTCCAGATCATCCAGCATATCGTTCACCTGGCTCCTAGATACTACAAACTCAGCCTTTCCGCTGCGAAATACAGTATAGAAATCATTGTCATATGGCACATAATTGATATGGACCTCTCTTCTTGATCCCTTATTCAGGAAGAAGGTGGTTTTCACTTCAGGATTTTCCTCTACCATTTCCCTATCGACTTCGGCATCCACAACTATGCCAATCAAGCTTTGATAAAACTTTTTAAAAGGCTTTTCCTCTACTTCCTTGCCGTCCACCATATATGTGGTAATGACTTCGTCTTCTTCTCCTTCTTTCTCAGCTTTTTTAGTTTCCCTGGTAAGGGTAAGAACATGGGTTTGGCCGCGTCCCTCTATTATTATCTTATCCACATTATCGATATTGACTATATACGCGAACTTGTCCACAATATCAAACGGCTTTGTGTCAAGAAATTCAATCTTGCTCTTTTCTATAGTATAGACTGAATTAACGTCAGCCGTCTTGAAGTACACGCTTTTGCCATCATCAGCATCCTTTCCGAAGTACAAATGTAGCGTGTTTTCCTTGTCCTTGACGATGAGCTCGGCCACCGGATCATCCAAACCGTATTTTGAAAAGTCCTGGGGATTATCCTCTACAAACTCCTTGATGGCATTGCTGGTAAGCGAAGATATGCCATCCAAAACTGTTTGAAACTTATCAGATGATACTCCCATCGGCTCATTATAAGGTTGGATCATCCTCCACAAGCTTAAGTCAAGATAGGGCTCATCCTCTGACTGCTTATCATTAGTCTCTATTTCAATGGTAGGCTTACCCCTTTTAGCTATTTTAAGGTAGGTAAGCTCTTGAGTTTTAATCTCAGTCAGGTCCTTTTCACGCACATCCGAAAGCTTGTAGCTAAAATGCTCGCCATGATTCATCCACACCGAATAAACCTTGGGATCCCCTTCGGCCATTAAATAATAGGTATTGCCTGCCGGCGTCTTGTTGCCAAGATACAATACCTTCTGGGTACCATCCTTTAGAAAGGCTTTGGCAACAACAGCTGGCTTATCCAAGCCGTACACCGATAGGTCTTTAGGGTTTTCCTCTATTATCCTCTCGGCATACAGGCCGGCAAAGCTGTAAGCAATATCATCGACACTTGTCTGGTCCAAAACCACAGGATGGGGATAGTCCACCGTCCACTTGTCATCCTTCCTTTCAAACGTCAGGGTAGTCCCATCCCGTGATTCCAGCACCATTTTGACGATGTCCTCTTTAGACACTTTGCATATCTCTATGGTTTTATTATCCTCAGCCTGCTTTTTTGGCCGGTTGCTCACGTAAAAATAAGCGCCAACCAGCACTGCCAATACCACCACAAGAGCAAGCACATTTCGCTGTCTTTTCTTCATAGATGTCTCCTCCTCAACCATACTGTAAGCCCTGAAACCAACACGATGAGAGGAATCAATATTACAACTATACCTGAGAATATAATCTGTTGATAAGCTGATATTCTAAGGCGTGGGTTTGTCAAGCTCTTGGGTCGTATCGATATGCTTTCCTCCCTGTCTTGCAGCCAGTTTAGGCTATTGAGCAGGAAATTGACATTACCTGGTACCTGCGAAATCAGCTGGCTGTTTAGTATATTGGTATTAGCTACCACCACGAGCCTGGTTTCCTTGGTCTCGTTATCCTTGTATATCTTATCGGTAATGGCAACCGCAATGTTAAATGGCCCTTCCAAATCTCCTTCTTCTTTCTCTATGGTAGTAGCTTCCAGGTTGGTCTTGGCCCATGCTTTATCGGAGGTGACCAGCAAGGGCTCTATCTCCAATGTCCGCCTCTTCATCTCCAGTTCCTCTATACTCTGCGACTGAGGCGCAAACACATACATCTGTCCAGATCTGAGCGGGCTCAAGATGCTGTGGTTCTCCATGTTGGGTATTATATAGAGAGGATTGCCGGGATAGTGCATATTGGCATCCCCTTCTACCACCACAACTCTCTGAAGTGCCACACCATAGCTCTTAAGCAGCGACTCAAAGTTGGGCAACTCCCCATTCAAATTCTGTATAAAGAATATCGCTCTACCCTGATTTTCCAAATATTTTCTGATCTTCTCCTCTTCCTCTTTTGTAATATCCCTTGTAGGCGAGAGCACTACCAGCGCATGCGCCTTTTCAGGTACCGAATCTTGGGTAACGAGGTTTAAATCTTCTATAGTGTAATTCTCCAATTCAAGCTGCTTCTTTACATCATAAGGAATTGAATTCTCGCCATGGCCCACCAGCGTATATATCACCGGAAGCTCTTCAGCCGTCACATACAATATGGCTCCAGTGAGGCGCTGTTCCACCGCTAGAGATTGAGCATACCATTGACCAGAATACTGATTGTAGCCGTAGTTTACCAGGTCGTAGCGGTCGATCACCTTAAATTTTTCTCCACTCTCTACAATTAAGTCTCCAATATTCAGAGATGCATTATCTTTTTGGTACTTCGTAAGCAGCTGGGGATATCTCTCGGGATCAATAGTAGTAAAGCTAATCCTCTTTGATCGTTTTTGATAGCGCTCTATGATTTCCAGCACCGTCTTATCCTCATTACCAGTTTCATAAAGGCCGATGATCTTGACATCCTGTTTGAGATTATCCAACACTTTATAGGTCTGTTCGGATAGAGAGTACATCTGGTTTTGCGTCAGGTCAACTTCCCAAGGAATCTGGTCCACAAGCAGATTGATGATTATGGCAATGGCGATGACAACAGCTACCATCAAAGTAGCGTATCCACCGTATTTGAACTTCTTGCTTTTAAAGGATTCCCTTATAGTTCTAAAATTAAGTCTGACTAACTTGTTCATTTCGTCTCCCCCTTCTGGTTAGCTCCACCTTCTCTTTTCAATTACCCGTACAGTCAAAAATAGAAATACAGCTGAAAAGGTGATATAATAGACGATCGGGCTTAAGCTTAAAATTCCCATCATGAAGTTTTCATACCTCTTAAGCAAAGAGAACCACTCAAGAGTCCTCACAATAAAACCATCAAAAAAGTATTGATTGGTAAAATATACGCCTGCTATGATACCAAAGCCGATGGCAGCGATCACAACGCTTACATATATGTTTCTGGTAGTAAAATACACCAGAGCTGCCACCCCTACTACCAGCACACATGCAAATACGATGCCTGAAATCCTATCGGTCGGAATCCCCTGTATAATCCAGTCTAAAATCCATATAAAAAGCAGTGCACCAAACGTCACAACTGCCGCAATAACTTGATTATCAGTCAAAGAAGAGATGAACAATCCTATAGATATGAAGGCCGCACCCAATAGGAAAAATCCAATATACCCCCCAACTATTTCCCAGACGGCGATGGTTCCAAAAAAGCTCAAAATAACAGGGTACAAACATGTGATCAAAAGGGTAAACAAAAATACCGCTACAGCTGCGAAATACTTGCCCAACACTATTCCGGCAACGCTCAACGGGCTGGTAAGCAGCAGCTGATCAGTTTTTTGCCTGCTCTCCTCCGACATCAGCCTCATGGTAAGTATCGGTACCACTATCAAAAATACAAATGTTATGCTGCTCAACACGCTTATATACTCTGGACTGGCAGTGAACAAATTGGAGAAGGCGAAAAATATGCCGCATATCAGCAGAAAAAAGCCCATGAAGATATAGCCTGTTGGCGATGCAAAATACGCTTTTAATTCTCTCTTGAATACAGCTAGCATCAGGAAACCTCCCTTTCTTCAGTTGTTACTTGCAGGAATATCTCCTCAAGCGTCAGATCAACTGACCTCATATAGAGGATTGGATATTCTGCACGACTTAACGCATAGAATAGTGGCCTGCGTATATCAATATCCTTTTCAGCCTCTACCAATATATCCACCGTACCCGGCTCTTTAACCCCCTGTACTTCAGCATCTTTGACGCCCTCAAGCTCCCTTATTAGCTTCAATACCTGCTTTTCTGGGCCAGCCACTCGCAATGAAAGCCTGCCCGTACCGCTCAAACGTTTAGACAGATTCTCTGGCGTATCGCTCGCAACTATCTTGCCCTTGTTTATTATTATTACTCGTCCACATACAGCGCTGACTTCCGGGAGGATATGCGAACTCAATATGATGGTGTGCTCTTTGCCAAGCTCCTTGATGAGGCTTCGAATTTCTATGATCTGTTTAGGGTCAAGGCCCACCGTTGGCTCGTCTAATATGAGGACGGGCGGAGCGCCTATTAAAGCCTGGGCCAGCCCTACTCTCTGTTTGTATCCTTTAGAAAGGTTCTTTATAAGCCTTTTGCGCACATCGCCTATTTTGACAAGGTCCATGATCTTCTCCATACTCCTCTTCTTGGCTGCCCTGTCTATCTTTTTGATATCGCTTACAAAATCCAGGTATTCCTGCACCGTCATGTCCATATACAGCGGTGGAAATTCGGGCATATACCCTATTCTCTTTTTCACTTCTTCAGGCTCCTCCAGAATATCAAAGCCATCCACTTTTACACTGCCTTCAGTTGCTGAAATGTATCCGGTTATGATGTTCATTGTGGTGGTCTTGCCAGCACCGTTTGGCCCCAAAAAGCCCAGTATCTCACCTTTATCAACGGTAAAGTTGATATGATCTACCGCTATGTGCTGACCATATCGTTTGGTCACGTCTATAACCTGAATCAATTATATCCCCCCTGTTTGCCGTTTTAAATGATTATACCTTAACCATTAACATTATATCAAAAGTTTGTACCCTGTGTATGAACAAATTGTGAATTTTGTGCTCTATTGCACGCCCCTGACCATTGCAACAACTTCTATACACAGATATGCAATCACGATGACCCCTGAAGCTATAGCAGGCAGCATATCTTTTATAGAAAGGCCTTTCATCTCACCAAGCATCAAATTGCGTACCCTCTCCTTGCCATGGGTAATGCGATGAAAAGAGGCTACGCATGCAGCAAAAAGGCCTAAGCAAAAGAAAGCTATTATGCCCAATACAGCCATAGCAGTAGCCAGTAGCTCTGGCGGCATGCTCTCCATATTCTGCTGCATCGCCACTCCATCCCCCAAGTAACCTTGTGCAAATTCCTGAAGAAACAGAAACGATATGGATAGGAAATTCTGGATAAAGTGATACAGCACTCCGGAAAGGATGGAATTGGTACGTACAACCACATAACTGATCATAATGCCCAAGAATATGATGGCAGGAAGGTTCACTAGATTTAAGTGCAATAGCCCAAATAGCACACCGCTTACAACTATGGCCGTCAACGCTCCGAATCGTTCGTATCCTCTCAGAATCACTCCCCTGAACAAAAATTCCTCGACCAGTGCAGGAACTACAGCCATCGCTATTATGGCTATCACGTATTGTCCGCCCGTTTTAATTGACGGGAAAACCGGCTGAACAGGGTTACCGATGCGGCTGAGTATGGTATACCATAGCGCGTTAATAAATGTCACAATTGCATATCCGAATACCGCCATGCCCAAAACCAGCAATAACTCCATACCCCCAACCCCATTCATCCTAGCCACATGTCTTATATCCATCCTAGAAACCACGAGATATATCAAAGGCGGAATACCTATCACTACTACTTCCATGATAAGAGTAGCGATAAGCCAGCGTTCCGTATCTATATTCTCTGACATAAAGAGGCCAAAAGCGGTGGTGGATATGGCGATCATCAGCACCAGCACAATAAGGTAGAGGGAATTACTCCCCAGGACAGTGGGCCATCTCTGCTGTTTATCATCATATATATCCATAAATTACCCCCCTCATTCAATAATCATCTACATCTCGGGCTTTGGCTGCAAAACCATGGTAATAGTACGCCTTTCTCCTCCTCTTATGATCTCCATGCTAACCTTGCTCCCCACTTTATATGAATAAATTGCACTCCTTAAATCAAGCATTTTGGTGACCTTTTTATCCCCCACGCGGATTATGATGTCGTCAACTCTAACCCCTGCCTTATAAGCCGGCCCTCGCTCATCAATATCCATCACATATACCCCTTCCTGTATGTTTTGATCCTGCTTAAAATAGCGGGCCATTTCCCTGTCAAAACCCACTATCCCAATATACGGAGTAACAAAGGACCCTTCTTTTATGAAATGTTCTATAACCGGCTTAGCAACATTGATGGGGATGGCAAAGCCTATACCTTCAGCGCTGGTTACCTTAATGGTGTTTATCCCCACCACTTCACCTTTCATGTTGATCAACGGGCCGCCACTGTTGCCGGGATTGATAGAGGCATCAGTCTGAATAAGGTCTTCCATAAAGTTTTGTCCCCGATCGGTTGGAACCTGCACCGTGCGGTTGAGCGCGCTGATGATTCCAGCCGTCACAGTATGCTGAAACTGCAGGCCCAGCGGTGTACCAATGGCAATGGCGGTATCTCCCACCTCCAGATGATCGCTATCGCCTAAAACAGCAGCCGGTAAATTTTCGGCGTCCACCTTTACGATGGCCAAATCCAAAGTAGGGTCGGACCACAGTGTACGTCCTTCCAGCTCGTCGCCGTTTTCCAGTATAACCGTTATACGGGTGGGGCTATTCCCCGCTACGTGATCATTAGTCAGGATATAGCCGGAGGAATGCACGATAACGCCTGCCCCTACCCCTTCTATTACCTCGGTGTCATCCCACACCGTGGTCCTGGCAGTATGTACGGTGGAAATCCCCACCACCGATGGAATCACCTTTTTCACAACTTGGGAGATAGAAATTGTATCGGCAGCATTTTTCTGCTGAATGGGCGTGGATGTCAGTTCTTGCCGTGCAATTTCCCGCTGTGAAAGCTCCTTTTGACGTTCCTCATAGTCATATTTTTCTTCAGGGGACCTGGACAACCCCCGCCCACATGCATTGGTCAAGAACAAGGTTCCTGATAATACAGCCATTAAAGCAACGATCCTTATCCCTTTCATCAAAAATTTCCTCCTTGTCTTCCCTTTTAAAGCATCACCCCCGTCCCCTTTGCAATCTCAGACTCAATCTATATGGTAAAAGCTGCTTATACCATCGCGGTATGTCAAATCTATCACCACGTCTTTCCCCGGCTTAATGCCGTTTGAAAGAAGTATACCGGTCACCGTCTCATAGGCCAGCACGGGCAAATTATTCTCCTGGCTCAAGTGAGCCAAAAGCACATACATGGTTCTATCCTTAAGCATTTCTACCAAAGCCATACCGGCCTGCTCGTTGGACAGATGACCATACTTTCCCATAATGCGCTTTTTAAGAGGCCACGGATAAGGCCCTGTCTGCAGCATATGTATATCGTGATTTGCTTCCAATAAAACCAAGTCCGAATCCTGCACCATCTTAATTATGCTAGTGTTAGTATGCCCCAAATCGGTAACAATACTAATCTTTTTATTGCCGTTATAAAAGCAAAAGCCCACAGGCTCAGCAGCATCATGAGGTACAGCATAGGACTGAATATTTATATCATTTATATAAAAATCCATGCCGGTGTAGAATATCCGAACATTATGGGAAGCGATGTCCCCTACCTTTTGCTGCATGGCTTCCCAGGTCCCCTGGTTTGCATATACGGGTATGTCAAACTTCCTTGACAGCGCCCCTGCACTTCTTATATGATCGGCATGCTCGTGGGATATGAGAATGGCATCCAGGTCATACGGCGATACATCAATGCTTTGAAGCGCATCAAGGGTATCCCTCAAAGTTAAACCTGCATCTACCAATATGTGTGTGCAGCCGGTGCCTATATAAGTGGCGTTGCCGTCACTACCGCTCGAAAGCGAACACACCCTAAACCCCATTTTATCCCTCTCTCCTCTTTTGTCTAATCAAGCCATCACCTTTTAAGCATATCAGCACCCACATCCTTTTACAGGCGGCAACGATGCTCAAAACGGCCCTAAACATGCCGTTTCAAGACAACGTCAGCAAGCAGCAACCACTGCCTATTATAATACATAATAGGGGTGTATTGCTATGGATTTTATCAAAAACCCTCTTCATTTCTGCAAGATGGCCGCTACCATACGCAAAGTTGCATTTGTATTTCCCGCGTAAAACTGCTAGAATATATACAATTAATTTTAATAAGTCCGAAAGGAGGACGGCGTTTCCCTCTTGCGACTTCCAAAAATTTTTATATTTACGCCATAAAATCATGAAAGAAATACATGTGGACAAGATAACCGATACCGTTGCACGCCTGTGCATAGAAGCCTGTTATAACGTGGGGGATGACGTAAAAGCCTTACTCCAAAAAGCCAGGCAGTGCGAGACCTCACCCCAGGGGAAAAACATCCTGGATCAGCTGCTCGAAAATCTTCGCTTGGCCCATGAACTAAAACTACCCATATGCCAGGACACAGGTATGGCTGTGGTATTTCTCGAAATTGGGCAGGACGTCCATATAGTCGGAGGAGACCTCTATGAAGCAGTACATGAAGGAGTGCGCCGAGGCTATACAGATGGCTACTTAAGAAAATCGGTGCTTTCCCCCATAACCAGAATAAACACCGGCGATAACACCCCTGCCGTCATTCATGCCGAAATAGTTCCCGGCGATAAGCTCAAGATAACGGTTGCACCTAAAGGGTTTGGCAGCGAAAACATGAGCCAACTTAAGATGCTGAAACCCTCCGATGGCCTGGAAGGCATAAAGAAGTTCATATTACAAACTGTAATTGACGCAGGAGGTAACCCCTGCCCTCCCATCATAGTAGGGGTTGGAATAGGTGGCACCATGGAAAAAGCGGCATATATGGCAAAGAAGGCGCTGTTGCGCCCAGCCAGCACGCATAACCCCGATCCGCTGGTAGCACAGCTGGAAGAAGAGATGCTGCAAGCCATAAATAACACGGGCATCGGCCCCCAGGGGCTGGGCGGGACGGTAACGGCACTGGCCGTGCACATTGAAACTTACCCCACGCATATTGCAGGCCTCCCGGTAGCGGTAAACATACAGTGCCATGCCGCTCGGCATAGCCAGGCCGTGCTGTAACCGGCATTTGGGTACAAGCGCAGCCGTATTCAACAGGAGGTTAATACCATGAAAACAAAAAAGATCCTTCATGCACCGGTAATCTATGAAGAGCTCAATTCCCTCAAAGCAGGTGACACAATATACTTGAGAGGCAGCATAATCACCGCGCGAGATGCAGCTCACAAGAGAATATTCCAACTGTTGCAAGAAGGCAAACCGTTACCCATCGAGCTAAAGGATCAGGTGATATACTACGCTGGCCCATGTCCAGCAAGGCCGGGCCTAATCATAGGCTCCTGCGGCCCCACTACCAGCAGCCGGATGGACGTATACACTCCCTTGCTGCTTGAATACGGGCTCAAAGCCATGATAGGAAAGGGTCCTCGCTCTGCTCAGGTAATTGAGTCCATGATAAAGCACGGTGCCGTATATCTAGCAGCAGTAGGCGGTGCTGGGGCCCTGATAGCCTCGTGTATTAAAAAAGTGGAGATAGTAGCCTTCGAAGATTTAGGCCCCGAAGCCATTTACCGTATGGAAGTTGAAGACATGCCTCTTGTGGTGGCTATAGATGCTAAAGGCAATAATTTATATGAGATAGGCCCTCGCCAGTTTGCACGCATATAGATACCGGCACATAAATAAACTGCAAAGCGGGATTATGGCGTGCAGCTATCAAAAGCCATTGCACCTTTGGGCAACACATCAAAATAGGAGAGTCCATTGATCAACTCATAAAAAGATGAGCCGCACACCCATTTCCATGTACGGCTCATCTTTTATTTGCATAAACTTTTATCTTTTAGACTCCATATAAATCAGCTTGCAATAAAAGGCATCGATAGCTACCTTCAGGCTCCTCAACTCACTTCACATGCTTTTTGACTACATCAATTGCTAACCAACCTTAGCCTGGATCTTTTGTCGCTCTGGTCGGTGACCCTTTCAATATCGGCTCCCAGGCTGCGCAACTTCTCCTCCAACCGTTCATATCCCCTGTCTATGTGCTTGACGTTTGTAACCTCAGTCACTCCCTCGGCCATTAAGCCCGCGATGACCAAGGCTGCACCCGCCCGCAGGTCGGTAGCCTCAACCCGGGCACCAGTGAGCTTTTCAACCCCTTCAATTATGGCATTTCTATCCTCTACTTTTATGATCGCTCCCATGCGGCGCAGCTCCTCCACATGGCGATACCTGGACTCCCATACATTCTCAGTAATGATGCTGGTACCCTCTGCCACGCTCAACAACACTGACATGGGTTGCTGAAGATCAGTGGGGAATCCCGGATAAGGGAGGGTCTTGATGTTGGCCTTTCTAGGGCGCCCAGTGCCTATTACCCTTATATAATCGTCTCCTTCTTCCACATACATGCCCACTTCGAGCAGCTTAGCTGAAACGGCTTCCAGGTGCTTGGGTATAATCCCTGTTATCTTTACATCCCCCCGCGTGGCAGCGGCAGCAATCATAAAAGTGCCCGCCTCTATCTGATCCGGTATTATGGTATACTCACATCCGTGCAGCTTCTTTACCCCTTTTATTTTAATGGTGTCAGTGCCCGCACCTTTAATGTTGGCACCCATGGAGTTTAAGAAGTTTGCCACATCCACCACATGGGGTTCCTTGGCCGCATTCACTATGGTAGTGGTACCCTCAGCCTTCACAGCGGCCAGCATTATATTTATGGTGGCACCCACGCTCACCACGTCCAAATATATCTCATTGCCTACCAGCTTCTCCGCATATGCCTTTATAAGCCCGTGACCTATGGACACATCAGCGCCCAGTGACTGGAATCCCTTGATATGCTGATCTACAGGGCGCGCCCCTATCTCACAACCGCCGGGAAAAGATACCTCTGCCCTACCAAACCGCCCCAACAGGGCTCCCAAGAGATAGTAAGAAGCTCTCATGCGTCGCACCAGCTCATAATCGGCTCGGCAGCTGCTAACTCCGGCTGAATTTATGGTTATACGCCCCTTAGGTTCCAGCGTCACTTGCGCTCCCATTTGTTTTAGGATTTCAGCCAGCATTATGACATCATCGATGTACGGCAGATTATCTATGACACAGGTCTCGTCGGTCAGCAAAGCAGCAGGGATAACAGCCACTGCAGCATTTTTCGCGCCACTGACCCTTATGCTACCTATTAACCTTTTCCCTCCACGTATTACTAACTTTTCCAACTACGCGTTCCTTCCCCATCCCGGAAAGGAACTTCACCTCCTACTCTATACCGACTGAACCTGCAATTGCTCTATATAAAATCAATTGCATTTGTTATTTTACCACAATTCTTTGCTTTTTAAATTTAAATATAGTTACATTTATATTAATTCCCGTTAAAAAATCAGGTTTGTCCAATATCTACACAAAAAAATATCGTTAACATCAATGGCCACAGCCGCTGCAGCCTGAACAGCTGGAACCGGAACATCCACCAGAACCCGAAGAACTGCTGCTCATTCCAAAATAGCACTTGCCTTCATATATCCGCTTCAAATCATTGCTCCCACATTCCGGACATTTTACCTTATCCCAATTGCCCCCAAACACCAACTCTTCAAACTTCTCTCCGCATTTGTTGCACTGGAAATCCAGCAAAGCCATATCTATCTACTCCTTTTAGCCAAGTAGATTTTAACACTAAGTATAGCGCTTTTTGGCCAAAAAATCAAATAGAATAAAATGGATTTTTGCTACCAATTTAGCGATTTTAAACGTTTTTTGAAAAAGTCATCCCACGATTTGCCTGTCACTTCCTCGCAAGCCCTTATCAATTGAGCAGCAGTTGCATTTTTAAACTTATTATCCTCATAATACCTCTGCAAAATGCCGTAAAACTTTTGATGGCCCGCCGCCTGGCGAAGGTCATTGAACAGGCTAGCTCCCTTTCCATATACCACCAGGTCATATGTGAGCCAATCAGTAAATCTATATATAGGTTGAGCGATCATGTGTTTTAGTCCCTGCACATGATAGTTTTGTAGATAGGAACATTTGCCATCGACTATCACGCTGTTATAGACTTGTTTTGCTACATCCTCGCCGTACCTGTCTTCGTAATAAAGTATCGTTGAATATTCGGTCAGCGCTTCATCCAGCCATGCTTCATCTATCTGGTCATTACCCACCACAGCATACCACCACTGATGCGCCGTCTCGTGTACCGTGACATACTCCAGCCATTGCTGCCCCTCGCTATAGAGGCTTTTATCTATCATGACGAGGCACGGATACTCCATACCCCCTATAAAGAAATCCGCCTGCACCACCGCTAGATGGCTGTAAGGGTATTTCCCAAAACGGCGATTGAAAATCTCAATAGCCGCTGCAGCACAGTCTAAGGCCTTTTCCCCGCCACCTCTACTGCCCCGCAAAAAATACGAGTAGACCGTGATGCCATCCACGCTGCGGGATACCACCTCAAAATCTCTACTAGCAATCCAGGCAAAATCCCTTACAGCTAGCGCTCTGAATTCCAATACTTTATAATCTCCCTCAGCCTTTTCCTTAATAGCTTTTCCTGTAGCAGCTATGGTGTAATCATAAGGCACTCTAATCTCCACCTGGTAATTGGCCACATCGCTATAAAACGGATCCCCTACCGGGTAATAGGGATCGATATTCCATCCGGTATGGTCATATACGCATGCAATGGGATACCAATTGGTGACATTGAAGGTATGCCGTCCGTATCCAAACCTGCCAACGCAATTGGGAAGCTTTACGGTATATACCATATCGATTTTGGCCACTTGACCAGGTTTTAAAGGCGTCTCCAACACGATGCTGAGTATATCATCGCTATAGCCTCCAATGCCGAACTCAACCGGGCTCCCATTTACCATAATCTGTTGTATATCAATCCAACCGGGCGAAAAACCATTGGGATATGCCTTTTGCTTTTCATCAGCAAAAAAAGGAACGCGCTTTTCATCCCTGAAGGCGTTGGGATAAAGGTGAAAATAAAGCCTGTCAAATTCTACATCATGGTTGTTCCTATACTCTACCGTTTGTGTGCAGCTGAGCTTTGCCTTCTCAGGGTCAAATACAGCAGCTATACGATACCGGTTTAAACCCGTGCTGGCTTTCAACAGCTCTGGATCCGCTCCCGGTCGTGCGATGATGCCATAGTATAACAATCCCGCCCCCAGCATGCAGGCCAATATCACAAGTATGAGCCTTTTTAGAGCCTTAACATCCATTGCTTTGCCCCCATATTTTTACTGTTTATGTATTACTCTACATACGGCAATTCAATGATAAATTTCGTGCCCACGCCTACCTTGCTTTGCACCTTGATACTTCCACCATGATTTTTTATGACATTCTTGCACAGGGCTAGGCCCAGGCCGCTGCCATCCTTTTTAGTGGTGTAAAAAAGATTAAATATTTCAGAAAGATTTTTTTCCGGGATCCCCACCCCTGTGTCCTCAAATTCAATCAACGCCAAGCCAGACTGCTCATCTTTTAAAAGCCTTATTGTAAGGGTACCCCCGTTCTCCATGGCCTGTATGGCGTTTTCAATTAAATTGATAAACACCTGGTGAATATACCCCTTATCCACCTTTGCAAACACGTCTTGCTCAGGCATTATGGTTTTTATCTCCACTTTTCCTATACGGGCTTTGGCAAGCATCAAGTCAACCACATAGCGAAGCAACTCGTTTAGAGAGTGCCTCATGAATTTCAGCTGTGATGGTCTGGCAAAGCTCTTAAAGTCATTCAGTATCTTGTTTACCCTCGTAACCTCCGTCAATATCTTATCGGCCTTCATCTCATCCAACACTTTTTCTAGCTGTAACAGCTGTACATATGCGCTTATGGTGGATAACGAGTTGCGGATCTCATGAGACACCATAGAAATAGTGTTGATGATATCGCTATTAAACTCACACAATCGGCGGTTGAAAGCCTCCAACTCCGCATACTTGGTGCTTAAGCATAGCTGATCCTCTATCCCCTTGACAGCTAGAAGGGCCATTCCCAACATTTCATAACTGGCATGTTCTCCTCTCATATAAATGCCTAAAGCCCCCAAAATCCTGCCATCCATTCCACGGATGGGAGCAGCCACCCCGGCCCAGTCCTTAAAGACCACCAGGAAATGCTGGCTGCCAAATATAGCAATCGGCTTATATGCGGCTATACACGTTCCCAGGCAATTGGTTCCAATATTGCTCTCGCTTACTATATGCATCTTTTCAATGCCCAGTTTGACAAGTTCGGGTGCCTCCCCAAGCCTATACAATACAACACAGTCCTTGTTGCACAGAAGCACAACGCCATTTTGTTGAGGGATAACGCTCTTTATCTTTTCCATATAAGGAAGTGCAAAATCGATAAGGGTTTGATTTTGTTTTATTATATCATTCAATTCAAGGTGAGACACTGTATTTATTCTGGGTAAATCTTGAGGTGTCAAACCGCTGTGCTTACAGCGTTCCCATGATAGGCGTATTTCCCTATCAAATTTCTGAAGATTTTGCTTCGATACTTTCTCCGTATCGAAATGACTATTCCCTATCATTTCCAATCCTCCAATTACTCAAAAATAGGATAAAAAAACAGTTTTAAAATAAAATTTTGCATTCTTTTTATCTTTTATAAAATTCTATACTTCTTCTCAAATTCCTTCAGAAAATTAACGTAAAACCTGACAAATATAATAGGTATATAGTACTATAAAATCGTCTTATAATATAATAAAATCTCATCATATAAATAATACGTTAATTGCAAGTTAAAATGAAACACTTTCTCTCTGTTAAAGCTAATCGTCCGCTTATGCTTTCAATCTATTTTTGAAGCTTTATAATTTCCCTCCCCTAGGGGTAGAGGAGGGGCTTTCCCTTAATTTATACATCCTTGAACAATTTCTCTAGTACTTTTCTCATTCAATACTTTCCGTGGATAATTATTTCCGTGGATAATTATTTATCCATTCCTGTATCTTTAAAATGTCCTCTATGGCTGTATTCAGCTATAGCACTCCCCTTCGGAATGAATCGCCGCAGCTGCTCATTTACCTGTTCATTA
>JAMNZI010000067.1 GCA_023622385.1 Bacillota bacterium
CGAAAAGATACCATTGTCAACCCCTATCCAGCATCTGCCCAACCTCTGGGCCACCGCCAGAGTGGTCCCCGAACCTGCAAAAAGGTCGGCCACCAGATCCCCCGGCCTGGACGATGCCTTGATGATCCGCTCAAGCAGCGCCTCGGGCTTCTGCGTATCATACCCCGTCCTTTCGGGGTCCTTTTGATGGAGGTGAGAGATATCGTCCCATACATCGCTGGGGTATATTTTGCTATCCTCGTAATACCGATATTCCCTGCCACCTGACCTTATGGACCAGAATATTCGCCCATCCTCATCCACCTGCTGCTTCATATGATTGCGCTTGTCCTTCCCCCTGGGAATACCCACCGACTCGATGTTGAAATAATACTGTGGCGATTTTCTGTAAAACAGTATCGTGTCGTGCTTGCGGCTGAAGTGGTTTTTCGCCCTGCCACCGCTCCTGTAATGCCATATGATCTCATTTAGAAAATTTTCCTCACCGAATATCTCATCCAACATGATGCGCATGTAAGCGCTGGTACGGTAGTCGACGTGCAAATACAACGCCCCCTCAGGAGAAAGAAGGCGGTATACGCAGGACAGCACCTCTCTCATCATCGATAAAAAGGCATCCCTGCCCGATTTCCACAGGTCATCGTAAGCGGTATGGGTTATGATGTACGTGCGGTTCCCCCTCCACCCCTCCACACCAACAGGCTGCTGAAATCGAAACACCTGACCGGTCACAAAAGGGGGATCCATGTACACCAGCTGTATTTTGCCTTCATACTGTTCAAGCAACAATGGAAGGGCTTTTAGCACATCGCACCAGTAAAACCTGCCAATGACGTGCTGCAAATCGCGTCCAGAGCGGCCATATGAATCATCGCTTAAAGCAGCATTTAAACCGGTATTTGGTCCGGCATTTGAATCAGCACATAGGCAGGCGTTGGAAGCGGCATGCGAACCAGTATTTGAACCAGCCTTTGCACCGGTATCTACTCTGCCGTCTGTAAAACAGTCCATGCGAGTATCCATACCTGCGCAGTACTCTTCTCCTATAACATGTACCTGCCTTAATCGAACCAAATCCATCACCACATCAACTATTAATCCACCTATTAGGTATCAAGAACGTCCATGGCATTGTGACAACCGCAATAGTCAATGCCAATTTAAACCTCAAATACCTGTCTGCTACCTGATTTTTAAATACAATGCCGTAATTGAAGACAAATATCAAAAGACCTGCTATCAATATAGACAGCAATATTACAATAAGGCCGCCGGCGTGATAAAAGGGGTCAAAGCTCACTGCATGGATTATACCTGAAACAAATTCATCGGACACCCCAAACCGCGTTAACAGAAATTCACTGATCAAAAACAATAAGCCAGCACCTACAGCATCTGCCAGAAACCCCAATGCCCACACCTTTATAACATTTCTTGAATAAAACTCCTTCAGGCTAAGAAGATTCACCAGCTTAAAAGCATAGAAACATGCTACCAGCACAAGCGAATCTATAATAAAATTCCCTAACAGAGTAGCCAACACAATAGGAGGATAAAAAAGCAAAAACCAAATAGGAAATACAATATTGTACAACTTTATCTTCTTTTTCATCATATACCAGCGCAAGGAGACTCAGTCTCTCCAAGGAAGTGAAGGTTCCACTCCCGCACTGCTCCCTCCTTTTAACGTATTAATGGCCCAGCTAGCTTTCGAAAAAACATACACCATCTCACCTTATTATGGTACCACATCGGAAAGATGATGTAAACAACACCAAAAATAAACTAAGGGGGCAACCGGCACCCCTTAAAGCATTTCGAATTCATAATAAACAGCTCTTAAGCCGCTTTCACATTGATACCACATAGTGTGGCTTGGGTAATTCCCTGGGTATCTCCTCTACTCTGTAACCAAAGCCCGGCCCTTTGACGGTGCTCAGGTCCAACACGCCGTCTCTTCTCTTATACAACCCGGAGTGTACCTTGGCCTCTGGTTCTGAGGCTGATGGATAAAACTGCATGGCATTGCTCTCCACACCCATGATAGTATCAACATGGCTTGCAAGCAGAACATGCGGTATCTGGGCGAGCATCGGGTTTGTGAGGTCCTGCACCATGACGGTCATGCCGTGGGCTTTGGCCCAACAGTATGTGAGCAGCGCCGATGTCTGGGTCTTACACGTCTTCAAAGCCACGCCGCTCCAGCCATCCTCCCTGCCCAGCCTTACAAGCTTCCAGTCATGAGCGCTTTCGTCCATGAATATTGGTTTTCTGTTGGCTATAGGCCTGACGTCTATCCTGCTGGCCTTAAGGTCATAAGGGAAAGGCTGTTCTATGTAGAGTATCCTTGCATACACCTCTGGTTCATCGTATAGAAGCTTATCCAGGATTTCAACCACATATGCCGGATCTTTTACGGTACAGTTAAAGTCAACGGAAAACCATAACACCCCGTTATCTATACCCACCCTTGCCACTTTCACTATCCTGTTGTAGTCCCATTCAAAATCATTACCCTTGAGCTTGATCTTTAAGCACTTCAGTCCATCCTGATTTATCCAGTCCTTGAGCAATACAGGATATCCGTCGTTGAGCTCATTTCCCGTGAGTTCCTCTTGGGTTACAGGATCCGTACCACCCACCAAATGCCACACCACAAGCCTTCTTCTTGGCACAGCCCTCAAAAAATCTTGTATGGTTTTCCCTTCAAATGAAACTTTGCTGCCCTCAGCAGGTTCTAAATAGTATGACAGGTCTTTCTCCATTAAATCTTTCCCATATATTTGGTATACAGGCAGTCCTACATACTTGGCGTATGCATCGTGAAACGCTATGTCGAAAGGCGAGTTACAAATAAGTGCAGCCAGCCACGGCATGTCTTCGGAGCTTCCCTTAAACTTAGAATTAAACCTGACAAGCGCCAAAGGCAGCACATGCTCAGTAAATAGATATCCCACTTCTACAGGATGGCCTTCCAATTGCAAGTTCAGCCACTCATCAACCAGCATCTTACAGAAATTTTTCATATCCTTATGCCTGCTCTCGTAGCTTATACTGCTTGGCCATGCCCATTGGACACTTAAAGGCGTCTCACCCCATCCATCCACTACCTTCCCATCTGTGTCTGCTACAAACATATGGACCCTTGCACAGGTAATGGTTGTTAAAACTTGAGAGCCAAACTTCAGCGGCACCCTCGTTGTAACTGGTATGAAATAGAGCTCTATCTTGATGGGTTTAACGCAGTTTTTCATCATATATTGGCCTGGATCCTCCATCACCTTTATTTAAGCAGTGATGGAGAAAATGCCTTCCCTCCTTCGTTGAATCCTATTGTCATTCTTATTGGTTGCGTTAAAATAACTTTGATAATCACACCCATAATTATCTAACAACAGGATGGTAGCGTCAATATTCTCACTGAAAAACACAACATGGGCAGAGAAAATATCTCTGCCCATTTGTCTGCCTTAATTCCCACTTTGCATAAACCTATCATAAGCTGCCTGATGTATTGATATATATTCATCGATTCCCATATCCTTCAACGTCTTTACGTATTCATCCCACTTATCAAGTGAATCCTCGCCTGTTATAAACCTTGCTCGGGACTGACTTACGAAATTTGTAATATCAGCCTTCATTATGGAGAGCTTTTCCTGTTCCTCTGATGTAAATCTGACGTTGGGATAGATCCTTTCAGGCCTTATATA
>JAMNZI010000242.1 GCA_023622385.1 Bacillota bacterium
CAAAGACGGGCCAGAGGACAAACAGGATTTTGGAATTGGTGGATGAGGTGTACAGCCGTTATACCATGAGGGTGTCTACCGGCCTGCTCAACGACTGCATTTCGGACGCCACGGATGTGGCTGCTCCTCCTTCGGAGAAAGGCAGGATGCTCAAGATCTATTATGCTACGCAGGTGTCCGTCAAGCCGCCAACGTTTGTGCTGTTCGTGAATGAACCCGAGCTCATGCGTGAGTCGTATCAAAGATATCTGGAAAATTATCTGCGCAAGACCTTTGACCTTATAGGAACTCCTATCAGGCTGTTGGTCCGGCAGAGAAGCTAAAGCTTTCAAGTGCGCCGGGTTTGGGCAGGTTGGTATTAGGAGGTGCGAGCGTGAAGGTGTTCATTCTCATCGTTATAGGTTATCTGCTGGGCAGCATACCCTCCTCCTTCATTGCAGGTAAGATAGCCCGGAACATTGATATAAGGCAGTATGGCAGCGGGAATGCTGGGGCTACCAACGTACTGAGGGTCCTGGGCCCTAAGGCCGCTGTCCCGGTTTTTTTAGCCGACGTCTTTAAAGGGGTATTGGCAGCCCTAATTGGGAGATGGATGACCGGCGAGGCGGGGGCTGCCTTGGCCGGGTTTGCTGCGATTGTGGGGCACAATTGGCCGATATTCCTCAATTTCAGGGGGGGGAAGGGCATAGCCACGTCGTTCGGGGTGTTGCTGGTGCTCTTTCCGCTCATCAGCTTTATATTGTTTGTCGCAGGGGTCGTCGTAATTGCCATAACCAAGTACGTTTCTTTAGGCTCTATAACGGCTGCCATTTTATTTCCCATACTGCTGGCCGTATTTAAATACGATTGGAAAATGGTGCTGTTCGGGATAGTGGTTGGAGGGTTGGCCCTGTACAGGCATAGGAGCAATATATCCAGACTGATGGAAGGCAAAGAGAATAAATTGGGTCAGAGGGCGCGGGTACGGTAAGTTGTGGCGACGGGCAAATCATAAAAAGCAATGTAGAGCCTGAAATGGGACTAAGGAGAGATGGTTTATGATGGTACATAAAGTAGCAATTGTTGGAGCAGGCAGTTGGGGTACGGCTTTGTCTGTGATGCTGGCTAAGAAGGGTATTGAGGTTAGCCTTTGGGTGAGGGAAGAGGAGATATACCGGCAGATAAAGGAGGCCAGGGAGAACACAAGGTATTTGCCGGGCGTACCAATTCCTGCCGGGGTGATTCCCACCCGGTCATTGGACGAGGCATTAAAAGGCGCGCAGTTGACGGTGCTGGCGGTGCCATCCCAGTATGTGAGGGGTATGGCGCGACAGGTGGCTCCTTTCATCTCTGCAGGGCAAGTGGTGGTCAATGTCGCCAAAGGGTTTGAGGTGGATACGCTGCTGCGGCTTTCGCAGGTCATAGAGCAGGAAATACCATCTGCCAGAGTTGTGGTGCTCTCTGGGCCAAGCCATGCCGAGGAGGTGGGACGGGATATCCCCACTGCCGTGGTATCGGCTTCCTATAAAAAAGAGGATGCCGAGCTGGTGCAGGATGTATTCATGGGCCCTAACTTTAGGGTATACACCAATCCCGATGTCATAGGGGTTGAGGTTGGAGGAGCGCTTAAAAATATAATTGCCTTGGCAGCTGGCATAAACGATGGGCTTGGGTTTGGTGACAATAGCAAGGCTGCCCTCATTACCCGGGGAATTGCCGAGATATCCAGATTGGGTCAGGCCATGGGTGCTCATCCCCTTACCTTTGCAGGCCTTGCAGGGATAGGGGACTTGGTAGTGACCTGTACCAGCATGCACAGCCGCAACAGAAGGGCGGGGATCCTGATAGGCCGGGGCAAGCCCCTTGCAGAGGCGCTCGAAAGCATAGGCATGGTAGTCGAGGGCGTTACCACATGTAAGGTAGCCTATAGGCTGGCGCAAAGGTACGGCGTTTCGATGCCCATAACTCAGCAATTGTATCAAGTGCTGTTTGAAGGAAAGGATCCCAGGGAAGCGGTCAGCCAGCTCATGCTGAGGGGCAGGACGCATGAAATGGAAGAAGTGGTAAGCGATATGGATATAAGGTGGTAACTACTTGTCATATTTTATGTCTCCCTCCAATATATATTACTGATACGAAGTTGCAGGCGATGGCTTGAGCGCTGCAAAGGGAGTTTAAATCCTAGGTGAGCAGGGCGAGGTTGTATCGATGAGCTTCAACCAAAAGGGAGGGGGACAGATGGAGAAATTTGATGTATATCGGGACATAGCTGAAAGAACCGATGGCGATATATACATCGGGGTAGTGGGGCCTGTTCGGACGGGAAAGTCGACGCTTATTAAGAAAATCATGGAACTGCTGGTTCTGCCTAACATGGAAAATGGATTTAAGAAGGAACGCGCAAAGGATGAAATGCCTCAAAGCGGGACGGGGCGCACTATAATGACCACACAGCCCAAGTTTGTTCCCAATGAAGCGGTGGAGATCACCATAAAGGAGACGGCAAATCTCAAGGTAAGGATGGTTGACTGCGTGGGGTATCTGGTTAAGGGAGCCATAGGGCATATGGAAGGTGACGGCCCGCGGATGGTTCGTACGCCGTGGTTTGACTACGATATCCCCTTTGAAGAAGCGGCTGAGCTAGGCACAAGAAAGGTGATTACCGACCATTCTACCATAGGCCTTGTGGTCACCACCGACGGGAGCATTACCGATATACCGCGGGTAAATTACGTGGAGGCCGAGGAAAGGGTGGTCAGAGAGCTTAAAGAGCTGGGCAAGCCGTTTGTAATAATTCTCAATTCAAAAACCCCATCAGCCCAGGAGACGTTGACGCTGCGAAATGCCCTGGAAGAGAAATATGACGTGCCCGTTTTAGTCCTCGATGTCCTAAATCTTACGGTCGAGGACATTCATAACATACTGAGCACCGTATTGTTCGAGTTCCCGCTTACCGAAATACGCATCGACCTTCCCAAATGGGTTCAGAGCCTTGATGAGGACCACTGGCTCGTCAAGTACATAGTAGATTACGTCAAGGATATTACGCAGGATGTGCATAGGGTACGGGACATCGAAAGGGTTGGCAGCAGGGAGGAACAGCTGGAGCATATAGAGCCTCCCAAGGTCAGCAACATAAACCTGGGAAATGGCAAGGTGGATATCGCTATAGATGTCAAACCGGGTATGTTCTATAAGATACTGGGTGAGGAGTGCGGCTATAAGATCGAGGGCGATTATCAGCTGATAGGCTTGATGAAGCAGCTGGCCATAGCCAAGAAGGAATACGATCGCATTGCTGAGGCGCTGCGGGATGTCCGGGAGACCGGTTATGGTCTGGTACCGCCTTCCCTTGAAGAGCTTAAGCTCGAAGAGCCGGAGATCGTCAAGCAGGGTAGCCGATTTGGCGTAAGGCTTAAAGCCAGCGCACCTTCGCTGCACTTCATACGGGTGGATATTCAGACCGAGGTATCCCCTATCGTGGGAACCGAAAGGCAGAGCGAGGAGCTGGTCAAATACCTGCTGGAGGAATTTGAAAATGATCCTGCCAGGATATGGGAAACCAATATATTTGGCAAGTCGTTGCACGAGCTGGTAAAGGAAGGGCTGGCCAATAAGCTCATGAGGATGCCTGAGGATGTCCAGTTTAAGATTCAGGAAACGCTGCAGAGGATCATAAACGAGGGAAGTGGAGGACTGATATGCATAATATTATAAAGGGATGTTGCC
>JAMNZI010000056.1 GCA_023622385.1 Bacillota bacterium
GTATTAGAAGGTATGAAGCAGTATTTCCCCAGCGAATACATTAACAGGTATTTAATCGACCACTGTAACGACGAATTTGGAACAGAATATCCCAGGATTTGATAAAAACACGGGTATATTGTTTAAAACCATATATACATGAATAGCTTCCAATGCAAAATTAAACGTGACGATCTAAAGGTATGGACTAATAATAGAAATGAAAGTAAGCAATACAAGAGGCAGGTCACTTACCTTTGCTAAAAAGGTATTCACCTTTGCTGACAAAAATACAGCCTACCTTACCTGAAAAGCGTTGATGATGTGGTGGAATTGGCATGAGCCGTCACGGTCTAAAATCACCTCTATCACGTCAAACCGGCAGTTTAAATCCTTTATTCCCTTTTCCTTCATGTAGTATTGCGCTATTTTGAAGTATTTCATCTGCTTTTTGAAGGTCACCGACTCGGCCGGTAGGCCAAAGTCCAGGCTGCGCCTTGTCTTCACTTCTATGAATACCAGAGCATCATCCTGTTGGGCTATGATGTCTATCTCCCCTACGGGACAGCGGTAGTTGCGCTCCAGCACGTTTAGGCCTTTATGGGATAGGTACTCCGACGCCCTTTCCTCACCCCACCTGCCGAGAGCTTTTGTGTTCAACTTCAAAGTCCTCCTTTTCCCTTTAACTCAAGAATTTTTCACAAAAAGTCCTGCGGTGTATGGGAGACAGCCCAAACCTTTTTATGCTTTCTATGTGCTGCTTGGTGCCGTACCCCTTGTGCTTTTCAAAGCCGTATTGAGGGTAGATTTCGGCCCATTTAACCATTTCCCGATCCCTGGTGACCTTGGCGATTATAGAAGCAGCAGCAATGGCCTGCGAGCGTATATCGCCTTTTATTAGAGGAAACTGTGGGATCGAGAAGCCCTCAAGTTCAAGGGCATCTATGAGCAGGCAGTTGGGAGAGGGATTACAGGCTAATACCGCCTGTTTCATGGCCTTACGGGCGGCATTGAGTATGTTGATCCTGTCTATCTCTTCCGGCTCTACGCGGCCTATGCCCACAGCAATAGCTCTGGAAATTATTACGTCATATAGCCGTTCACGCCTTAAGGGGGAAAGCCTCTTTGAATCCCTTATAGCAAAAGAAGAATCCACTATGCCTTCGATGAGCGCTCCCTTGGGCAAAATCACACAAGCCGCCACTACGGGGCCGGCCAGCGGCCCACGCCCTACCTCGTCAACGCCTCCTACCAGCATATATCCCATATCCCAAAATTTGATGTCTTCAAATAGCACATCAGCTTTTGTGTTTATCTCTACTGCCATCTTCCTCTACTCCTTATGGGAAATTGTATCACAGCCTATCAGCGTTTGACAAGAAATTTCCATAGCCCTAAGAGGGGTTGACAACTCTTGCTTGACGCCAGCAATATGTCGAATGTATCATAAGATATGAAAAAGTTGGTTTGTGTGGGGGAGAATTGTTGTGGGGGATATTGTCGATAAGGTATACTGGATATGGCTGTCCAGTATACCCGGCATAGGTGCCAAGCGGTTTTACTACCTTATAAAGAGGTTTGGCAGCCCAAAAGCGGTGTGGGAATGTACCAATAATGATATCTTGGATGCATCCAGGCTGATTGGAGATAGGGTGGCCCAAAACGTGGTGATACACAAAAGCATGGAGCACCTTGAAAAAGCCCAAAAAATTGCTGACGAATCCGATATTGAGGTAATAACTTTGATAGATGATGAATATCCTAAACTCTTGAAGACGATATATGACCCTCCACCGGTGCTTTATTGCAAGGGACAACCTTTAATGGAGACGCCGTATATGGTTTCCATCGTGGGTTCAAGGAGGACTTCGGAATACGGCAGGCAAATGGCTGAAAGGCTGGCTTATGACCTGTCATGTGCTGGAGTTACGATAGTAAGCGGCCTTGCCCGCGGGATAGATACCATGGCACACAGGGGTGCCATACGGGCCGGTGGCTATACCATTGGAGTTTTGGGATGTGGGGTGGATGTTATATATCCCAGGGAGAATAAGAAATTGTTTATGCAAATGCAGCAGCAAGGCACATTGATAAGCGAGTATCCCCCGGGTACGCAGCCAGCTGCCGGCAATTTTCCGGCTAGGAACAGGATCATAAGCGGCCTGTCCCAAGCCGTTGTGGTGGTGGAGGCCGGCAGTACCAGCGGTGCGCTTATCACCGCCGATTTTGCTCTAGAGCAGGGCAGGGAGGTGTATGCCTTGCCTGGGAATGTTACCAGCCCTTACAGCAGTGGTACAAACCAGCTGATAAAGGAGGGTGCTACGCCGGTGACATGTGCCGACGATATCCTGGAAGCCTTGGGTATAACCGGCAATAAAAAGGCTAGACAGCCCTCCGGTATCTCTTATCAGCTGGATATTTTTGAGATGGAAGTGTATAATGCCCTTGAGGATGGCGAAAAGCTGCTGGAAGAGCTAGCAGCTATTACGGGTTTTGAAATAGGCAAGCTCAATGCGATTTTGACCATTCTTGAGATGAAGGGAATAATAAAACAATTGCCTGGTGGGAAATTTGCCAGACAGTTGCTGATTTGAATGGAGGGATAAAGTGGCACAGGACTTGGTTATTGTGGAATCTCCTGCTAAAGCCCGGACCATAAAGAAATTCCTGGGCAGTAAATATAAAGTCGAAGCTTCCATGGGGCATGTGAGAGACCTGCCCAAAAGCCAGTTGGGGGTGGATATTGAAAACGATTTTGAACCCCGATACATAACCATAAGAGGCAAGGGCGAGGTAATAAACAAGCTCAAGAAGGAAGCGCAAAACGCCGGTAAGGTCTATCTGGCTACCGACCCTGATAGGGAAGGAGAAGCCATATCGTGGCACCTTGCCAACATCCTGGGCATAGATCCCAACAGTACCTGCAGGATAGAATTCCATGAGATCACACAGCAGGCCATCAAAAACGCCATAAAGCATCCACGGACCATCAACATGTGCTTGGTAGATGCCCAGCAGGCGCGCAGGGTGTTGGATAGGGTGGTTGGATACATGATAAGCCCTCTCCTATGGCGAAAGATCAAGGGGGGCTTGAGCGCCGGCAGGGTGCAGTCGGTGGCCACCAGAATGGTATGCGAGAGGGAACGGGAGATCCAGGAGTTTATCCCGGAAGAATACTGGACCATAACCGGAAAGTTTACAACCCACGATGGCAAAATCTTTGAAGCCAGTTTTTACGGCACGATCGATAATAAGATTACTCCGAAAAACGAAGAAGAAGTAAAAAGCCTCATTGAAAAGCTTCAGGTAGGGCAATATGTCGTCCAAGGGGTGAAGAAAGGCCTCAAAAAGCGCGGTGCTCCACCGCCGTTTACCACCAGTACCCTCCAGCAGGAAGCTTACCGTAAGCTGGGCTTTACTACGCAAAAGACCATGATGATTGCCCAGCAGCTTTACGAAGGGGTGGAGCTTAAGGGCGAAGGTGCGGTAGGATTGGTGACCTATATCCGTACCGATTCCACGCGGATAGCCGAGCAGGCCCAGAAGGAAGCGCTGGATTACATAAGGGAAAGGTACGGGCAACAGTATCTCCCCGACAAGCCCAACCAGTATAAGAGCAAGAAGGGTATCCAGGATGCCCACGAGGCCATACGGCCTACCTCCATATTGAGGGAACCGGAGTCCATAAAGGATTCCCTGACCAATGACCAGTATAAGCTTTACCGCTTGATATACGATCGTTTTTTGGCTAGCCAGATGGCTCCGGTGCTTTACGAAACCATGACGGTGGATATCGCGGGGGATAACGGATATGCCTTCAGGGCAGCCGGATCGCGCAAGACCTTTGCCGGTTATACCGTTATCTATATGGAAGGCAGCGATAACGAATCGCCCGAAAAGGAGAAGGAGGATGTAGAGCTTCCGGAGGTTAACGAAGGCGAGAGCCTTAAGCTTAAGAAGCTGCAGCCCGAACAGCACTTCACCCAACCGCCTCCGCGATACACCGAGGCATCGCTGGTCCGTGCCCTGGAGGAGATGGGCATCGGCAGGCCCAGCACCTATGCTCCCACCATTTCAACCATCATTGCAAGGGGCTATGTGGTGAGGGAGAAAAAGAGTTTGGTGCCAACCGAGCTTGGCTTCATAGTGAATGATCTCATGATGGAGCATTTTCCGGATATAGTGGATTATAAGTTCACGGCGGAGATGGAAAAGCAGCTGGATGAGGTTGAGGAGGGAAAGAAGGACTGGCGGGAAATAGTGAGGGAGTTCTATATTCCTTTCCAAGAATTGCTCAAAAAGGCCGATGAAGCCATATCCAAGATAGAGATCAAAGATGAGGTATCTGATGTTAAATGCGATAAATGCGGGGCAAATATGGTCATCAAGAGGGGACGGTATGGCAAGTTTTTGGCCTGTCCCAATTTCCCGGAGTGCCGCAATACAAAGCCTTACGTGGAGGAGGTTTCGGCTCGATGCCCCAAGTGCAACAGCGCCATCGTTGTAAAGTATACCAAGAAAGGCAAAAAGTTTTACGGATGCGAAAACTATCCTGAATGCGATTTCATATCATGGGACATGCCTGCCGAGGAGAGGTGCCCGCAATGTGGAGCTTTAATGGTGGTCAAGCAGAGAAAAAATGGGGAAGAGTTTGTGTCCTGCACAAATAAGGAGTGCGGATACCGCCAGGAAAGAAGTGAGGCAAGCCATGGATAAGGTGGTTGTAATAGGCGGAGGGCTAGCCGGATGTGAAGCGGCGTGGCAGCTTGCGCGTGCGGGTATAGGCGTTGAGCTGTATGAGATGCGGCCCCACAACATGACGCCAGCCCATCATACCGAATACCTTGGGGAGCTGGTATGCAGCAATTCCCTGGGCTCTTTCAGGTTGGAGAACGCCTCCGGCCTTTTGAAGGAAGAGATGCGGCTGCTTGGATCCCTAATAATAGAGGCGGCCGATGCTACCAAGGTACCGGCCGGCGGGGCGCTGGCGGTGGACAGGCAACTGTTTGCACAATACATCACCGACAAGATTCAAAGCCATCCGAATATCTCTTTGATTCGCGAGGAGGTAAAGTCAATACCTAAAGATTGCTATGTGGTCATAGCAACGGGGCCCTTGTCCTCCCCCGCCATTTCGGAAGAAATAAGGCGACTTATAAACCAGGAATACCTTTATTTTTTTGACGCTGCGGCCCCCATTGTGGTGAGGGATTCCCTGGATTTCAATAAAATATTTAAAGCCTCAAGGTATGGGCGGGGGGAGGACTACCTCAACTGCCCCATGACCAAGGAAGAATACGAGAGGTTTTGGCATGAATTGGTAAATGCAAAGACGGTAGAATTGAAGGAATTCGAAGATGAAAAGGTTTTTGAGGGGTGCATGCCCATTGAGGTGATGGCTAAAAGGGGCATAGACACTCTGCGGTTTGGACCGTTGAAGCCGGTAGGACTTCGTGACCCAAGAACGGGGCAGGAACCATACGCGGTTGTCCAGCTCAGGCAGGACAACCGCAGGGCTACCCTATATAACATGGTAGGTTTTCAGACAAATTTATTGTTTGGCGAACAAAAGAGAGTTTTTTCCATGATACCGGGGCTTGAAAACGCCGAGTTTGTGCGCTATGGGGTGATGCACCGCAACACTTACATCAATTCGCCCAAGCTGCTCAACCCGTATTACGGCTTAAGGAGCAACCGGTATATATATTTTGCAGGGCAGATCACCGGCGTAGAAGGGTACGTGGAATCGGCCTCTAGCGGGCTGGTGGTAGGGATTAACCTGGCGCTCATGCTCCGCGGCAAGCAGCCCATCGATTTTCCGGATACCACCGCCATCGGAGCGCTGGCACACTATATATCCGATCCACGGATAGAGGACTTTCAGCCCATGAACAGCAATTTCGGCATCATAGCGCCTTTGGACAAGAAGGTGCGCTCAAGGCGCGATAGAAATTTGATGACCTCGCAGCGGGCATTACAGACCATTAAGCAGATCATACAAAATAGCGGTTTGGATTCTGTCAGAATACATTGAAATTTTTGAAAAATTGTGATAATATTGGTTTGTTCAGTAAAGAGGGAAGGGGAAGTTGTCATTATGCTTAAAGGGACTACAATTATTGCGGTGCGAAGAGGCGATAAAGGGGCCATTGGAGGCGACGGCCAAGTGACCCTAGGACAGAGCACCATCATGAAGCAAGGCGCACGCAAAATACGGAGGCTGTACCACAATAGGGTAGTGGTGGGATTTGCCGGCACAGTGGCCGATGCGTTTACGCTGAGCGAGAAGTTTGAAACCAAGCTGGAGGAGTATTCCGGCAACCTGCAGCGGGCGGCCGTCGAACTGGCCAAGGAGTGGCGTGCCGATAAAGTGCTGAGAAAGCTGGATGCTATGCTTATTGCCATAGATTCAAAGGATTTGCTCATAATTTCGGGTACTGGTGAGGTCATCGAGCCCGACGATCAGATTGCCGCCATAGGGTCGGGGGGCAATTACGCTCTGGCAGCTGCCAGGGCGCTTGTAAACAACACCCAGCTGGGGCCGGTGGAGATAGTCAGAAAATCCCTGGAGATAGCTTCGTCCATCTGCGTTTATACCAATGACAATATATATGTAGAAGAGGTATAGGAGGGGGAGGACGTTGGCCGAATATTATACTCCGAAGGAGATAGTCGAGCAGCTTGACAGGTATATTATAGGGCAGGAAAAGGCCAAGAGGGCGGTGGCCATAGCTTTGAGGAACCGCTACCGCCGCAGCAAGCTCGACCCGAAATTGAGGGACGAGATTACGCCCAAGAACATTATACTTATGGGGCCTACCGGAGTAGGTAAGACCGAGATTGCGCGGCGCTTAGCCAAGCTTGTCAATGCACCTTTTATAAAGGTGGAAGCCACCAAGTACACCGAGGTAGGATATGTAGGTCGAGACGTGGAATCCATGGTTAGGGATCTGGTGGAAGAGGCCATCCGCATGGTTAAAAACCAAAAGATGGAGATGGTAAAGGAAAGGGCATCTCAGGCCGCTGAGAATCGCTTACTGGACATACTCCTTCCTCCTAAAAGGAAGAGGCCCCAAAATCCGCTGGGCATGCTATTTCCAGTGGATCAGCCGGCGGATGAGGAGCATGAAGAGGCCGATGATTCCATGGCTCACACCAGAGAAAGGCTGAGGGAAAAGTTGCGCAGCGGCGCTCTGGATGATAGTCATATAGAGATCGAGGTGGAGGACTCGGGCTTTGCCAGTTTTGGATTCATCCCAGGTATGGGCAATGAAGAGGTGCTCATACAGATACAGGACGTATTTGGCAACCTGTTCCCAAAGAAGCGAAAGAAGAAGAAGACCACCGTCCGCGAAGCGCGGCGGATATTTGAACAGGAAGAGGCTCAAAAGCTCATCGATATGGATGAGGTGGTCGAGGAGGCCATTCGAGCGGTAGAACAGCACGGGATAATATTCATCGATGAGATCGACAAGATTGCAGGACGTGAAAGAGGGACGGGCCCCGATGTCTCCCGCGAGGGAGTACAGAGGGATATATTGCCCATTGTAGAGGGTACCACGGTGATGACCAAATATGGCCCGGTGAAGACCGACCATATACTGTTCATCGCGGCGGGGGCCTTTCATGTATCCAAGGTGTCAGACCTCATACCCGAGCTACAGGGTAGGTTCCCCATAAGGGTGGAGCTGGAAGCTTTGACGAAGGAGGATTTCAAGCGCATACTCACTCAAACCGAGAATGCCATCATCAAGCAGCAGATCGCGCTCCTCAAAGTAGAGGGTGTAGACCTTGAATTTACCGAGGATGCCATCGACGAGATAGCCGACATCGCTTATATAATGAATCAGACCAGCGAGAACATTGGTGCCCGGCGGCTATATACGGTGGTTGAAAAGTTGATGGAGGACATATCCTTTAACGCAGATAGCTTGGCAGGGCAAAAGGTGGTAATAGACAGGGAATACGTGAGAAACGGCCTACAAGATATGGTAAGGCAGAATGACCTTCATAAGTTCATACTGTAGGTGGTTTATGCTGGTGAAGTCTTTATAGGCCAAAAAAGGCTTCTGGAATATAGCATTCATTTTATTCGGTAGAAAGCGGGGCTAGGTATGTCAGGTAGTTTACTGGAGCGAATAAGGAGATTCAATCAGGTGGTTCAAAGCAGCGAAGCGCGGGGGATAGATTTGACGTATTTGTGTGAGATGCTGAGCGAGCTGCTTGAGAGCAGCGTGCTGCTGCTGGATGAGGAAGGCCGTGTTATAGGTTGTGCACCTGCGCAATCAGGTGATGACATTGCCCTGAAAGCACATGTTTATACTGATTACAATAACAGCTTGCTGTGGATTGGCAGCACCATGGCAAATGTTGTGGAGGACACTCAGCAGGGCAAACAAAATCTCACCTTTGTTCCAATATACTGCAGGGGCAATAGGTTGGGAACTCTCATTTTCCGGCGTCCCAGCCTTAAAGAATTTGTGGATGATGACCTGGTGCTGGCCGAATACGGTGCTACTGTGGTCGGTTTGGAGATAATGCGCTTGAAGATGGAGCATATGGCGGAAGAGATGCGAAAGAGGTCGATGGCTGAAATGGCCATAGGTACCCTTTCCTATTCCGAGCGCGAAGCTGTAGGGCAGGTATTCAAGGAGCTGGATGGCACCGAGGGCTTGCTGGTGACCAGCAGGATAGCTGATCGGGCGGGCATTACCCGCTCCGTCATAGTGAACGCCTTGAGGAAACTTGAAAGTGCCGGAATAATCGAATCCCGGTCGCTGGGGATGAAGGGCACTTATATCAAAGTGCTCAACGACAAATTCTTATCACAGCTATATAAGACATAAATAACTTTGGGAAAGAAGTGAATTTATGTCCAACGATAACATGAACAGGATCAAAGAAGTTCTCAAAGAAAAGGGATATAAATTGACTCCGCAACGCAGGGCTACCCTTGAGGTGATCATGAATAACAAGGGCAAGCACATGAGCACAGAGGAGATCTACTTCAATGTGAAGAAGATATGCCCTGAAATCGGTTTGGCTACCGTATACCGGACCATGCTCCTGTTCGAGGAGCTGGGAATACTCTACAAGCACAACTTCGACGACGGCAAGAACCGCTATGAGCTGAGTACCATGAACGATGATCACCACCACCATCACCTGGTGTGCTTAAGCTGTGGCCAGGTGATAGAGGTAGAGGAAGACTTGTTGGATACCCTGGAGGAGAAAATCGAGGAAAAGCACAAGTTTAAAATTGTCAATCACAACGTGAAATTTTTTGGATATTGTTCCAAATGCAGGCAGGATGATGGCTCCATCTAAATGGAGCCGTCGCCATTTTTTGGGTCATAGCTGGAGCCGGCCAGACGCTGTAAAAGCGATTTTCCAGTTTAAGAACTTGAATAAGCCGCTGGTTTAGTAGGAATAATAAAAATACGCTTTGTACAGCATTGTTTGACAATAACTAGAAAGGATGATACGGTGAAAGGGATCATAATGGCTGGAGGCTCCGGCTCTCGCCTGCGACCTCTTACCTGTGATTTGCCCAAGCCGATGGTGCCAGTGATGGCCAAGCCAGTTATGACTTACAGCATAGAGCTGCTAAAAAGATATGGCATTAAGGATATAGGAATAACCCTTCAATACCTTCCCCAGGTGATAGAGGATTATTTTCAAGATGGTTCTGCCTTTGGAGTCAAGCTCCACTATTTTGTGGAGGAAACTCCTTTGGGTACAGCAGGAAGCGTAAAGAATGCCGAAAAATTTTTGGATGAAACCTTTATCGTGGTCAGCGGGGATGCCCTGACCGATATCAACATAAGCAGGGCTGTGAAGTTCCATAAGGAGAAGAAGGCCATAGCTACTCTTGTACTTAAGAAGGTACAGGTTCCTCTGGAATACGGCGTGGTAATTACCGACGAGAGTGGAGCTGTCACTCGCTTTTTAGAGAAACCCAATTGGAGCGAGGTCTTCAGCGATACCGTAAACACCGGCATATACATTTTAGAGCCCGAGGTGCTTACCTATTTCAAGGCGGGGCAAAAGTTTGACTTCAGCCAGGACCTATTTCCGCTGCTCCTTGAAAAGGGCAAGCCCATGTATGGTTATATAACCGACGAGTATTGGTGCGATATAGGAAACCTTCAGACCTATCTCCAGGCCCATTACGATATGCTGTCGGGCAATGTCAGATTTCCTATTCCTGGCATAAAGATAGGCGAAAATATATGGGTGGGGGAAAATGTCGATATAGATCCTGAGGCCAGGCTGGAAGGCCCATGCTATATAGGGGACTATACCCGTATTAGAGAAGGGGCTTACATTGGCCCATTTACCGTGATTGGACGTTATAACGACATAGGCCCTCATACCAGCATAAAGAAGAGCGTGCTGTGGGATTACAATACCTTGAGTAGATGCGTTGAGATACGCGGGGCTGCCGTGTGCAACAAGGCTGACATAAGGGAAAGGGTATCCATATACGAAGGAGCGGTAGTGGGCAATGGTTGTACCTTAAAGCCCAGGGTTAGCGTCAAACCTGACGTGAAGATATGGCCGGAGAAGGTAATAGAGCATGGAACCATGGTACAGTGTAACGTGATTTGGGGTACGAAGCTGTGCAGGACCTTGTTCGGCAAAAACGGCATAGCGGGAAAGATCAACGTGGATCTGGATCCGCGCTTTGCAGTGCGGCTGGGCGCGGCCCTTGGAGCTGAGCTTAAGCCCAACAAGCGCGTGGCGGTAAGCTGCGATGACAATGCCGGCAGCGCCATGCTAAAATATGGGATAATATCTGGTTTGTTGTCCTCAGGAGCGGAGGTATTGGATTTAGGGATGCTTACAACACCCATCCTGCGGTATATGGTACCATATTTCGGATTGAGCGGAGGGGTACACGTCTTTGAAGACAAGAAGGTGGACGGCAATGTGGGTATCCATTTCATTGACAAGGATGGGGGCAACTTTTCGCCGTCCTTTGAACGCCAGATCGAGAACGCATTTGTTAGGGAGGATTTCCAGAGGGTTGCGGCTGATAGGATACCGACAGTACAAAGCTTCGTCAACATTCCTTTGTTTTATGCCAAGGCCCTTCAAAAATCGGTGGATGCAGCTGTCATACAGAATTATGGCTTTAAGGTGCTATTTTCCACTCCTAGCAGGCTGGTTGCTTCGATTGCCGAGACCATATTAAGCGATGTGGGTTGTGAGCTTCATATAGCAGAAGATAGCATACCCCTTGAACTTGAAAAAGCCAAGGCGAGGCAGTATAGCCTGGCATGCCATGTGGATAGCGATGGCGAAGAGATCGAACTGTATGATGAAAATGGCAAGCGAGTGCCGCGAGAGGTGTGCGACGTCTTAAGAGGGTTTTTGTGCTTAAGCGCCAATGATAAGAAAGAAGTGGTAGTGCCTTATACGGCTCCTACCGTCATCGAATCCATGGCACGATCGCTTCAAGGAAAGGTCATACGCACCAAGACAAGCCGCTATGCGCTGATGAACGAGGTGATAAAGCGGGAAGGAAACGGCAGCGGGGTATTTTTACTGTACTCCGATGCTATTGCCATGCTGCTTAAACTCCTGGAGGTCTTGGCTAAGGAACACAAGACGCTGTCGGAACTCGTCAGCACCATACCAAGATTTTATATGAAGGAAAAGGTAATAGAGTGCCCGTGGGAGGATAAGGGCAAGGTGATGCGCTGGCTCATACAGGAAGAGAGCAAAGGGAACAAAGTGGTTGAGCTGTTTGAAGGGGTGAAGGTGCATCACAAGAACGGCTGGGCTCTGGTGCTGCCCGATCCGGAGGAAGCAGTGTGTAGGGTTTATAGCCAAGGCGTTTCGGAGGAATATGCCGAAGAATTGACCAAGTTCTATGAGGACAAGATCAATTGGGCCAAGAAGCAATGACTACCGACATGAGCCCCATGAAGAGGAAGCCGACTTTTAGGAAGTTGGCTTCCTCCTTTTTTGAGTTGCACAGCCAATGTAAATACTGTATAATTGGAATTATGATAGCAATGTCCGGTAAAAAATATAAAAATTGAAGGAGGATAAGGGGTATTTGTGGCGCCAAAAAATGTACTGAAGATTATACCACTGGGTGGGGTAAACGAGATCGGCAAGAACATGACGGTTTTTGAGTATGGCAATGATATCATAGTGATTGACTGCGGGGTCAGCTTCCCCGAAGACGATATGCTGGGCGTCGATCTCGTCATACCCGATATATCCTATCTGATCAAAAATAAGGAGAAAATAAGGGGGTTTATTCTGACGCACGGGCATGAGGACCACATTGGCGCATTGCCCTATGTGCTCAGGGAGATGAACGTTCCGGTTTACGGTACGCGCTTAACTTTAGGGCTGGTGGATATTAAGCTAAAGGAACACGGTATCAATAAGGCAGTTTTTCAGACCGTCAAGGCCAACGATACGTTGAAGCTGGGCGCTTTTACCGTAGAATTTATCAAGACCAGCCATAGCATAGCTGATTCGGTAGCTCTGGCTATACATACTCCAGTAGGGACTGTGGTACATACCGGCGATTTTAAGATAGACTATACTCCCATAGATGGACAGGTCATAGATTTGGCCAAGTTTGCCTTGCTCGGCAAAAAGGGTGTACTTGCCCTCCTGGCTGACAGCACAAATGTGGAAAGGCCAGGCTATACCATGTCCGAAAAGACGGTGGGTCAGACCTTTGAATCCATCTTTGCCGACGCCTCGGGCAGGATCATAGTGGCTACTTTCGCTTCTAACATACATAGAATTCAGCAGATCATCAACGCGGCTGTCAAATACGGGCGAAAGGTATGCATATCGGGCCGTAGTATGGCCAACGTGGTAGCAGTCGCCATGGAGCTGGGCTACCTCGATGTGCCTAAAAAGACGCTTATAGACGTGGATAAGGTTGATAGCTATCCCAACGATAAGGTGGTCATAATTACCACCGGTACGCAGGGCGAGCCCATGTCGGCGTTGACGCGCATGGCTGCTGCTGAGCATAAAAAGCTGGAAATCATTCCCGGCGATATGGTCATAATATCGGCAACGCCCATACCCGGCAATGAAAAGCTGGTGTATAAAGTGATAAACCAGCTGTTTCAAAGGGGTGCCAATGTCATATATGAGTCTTTGGCAGATGTCCACGTTTCGGGCCATGCCTGTCAGGAGGAGCTTAAGCTGATACATACGCTGGTAAAGCCCAAGTTCTTTATACCGGTGCACGGCGAATTTCGTCACATGAAGCAGCATGCGCTGTTGGCAGAGTCCCTCGGCATGCCCCGTGACAACATATTCCTGGTGGATATAGGTACAGTGCTTGAGCTCACCCACAACTCCTGCAAGGTTGCTGGAATGGTTACTGCAGGGAGGGTGCTGGTGGATGGCCTGGGGGTTGGAGATGTAGGCAATATCGTTTTGCGCGACAGAAAGCACCTGTCGCAGGATGGCCTCATCGTTGTGGTGGTCACCATTTCAAGGGAGACAGGCGGCGTCATTGCAGGGCCTGACATCATATCCAGAGGTTTTGTCTACGTGAGGGAATCCGAGGAGCTCATAGATCAGGCGAGGCAGGTGGTGAAGGAGACGCTGGACAAATGCGAGCAGCAGAATATCACCGATTGGGCTACTTTGAAAACCAATATAAAGGATGAGCTGAGGAATTTCCTTTATGAGAAAACCAAGAGGAATCCCATGATACTGCCTATCATCATGGAAATATGAAGGCTTTATATAATCCATGAAGATGGGAGGCTGGGGATATGAACGTATACGATAAGGCCCATGAATTGGCCAGGGCGCTTTCGGCAAGCAGGGAATACAGGGATTACAAGGCGGCAAAGGAAAAGATTTATCAGGATGAAACCAATAAAAAGATGTTGAAGGACTTTAAAAAGCGCCAGTTTCAGATGCAAGCGGCATTTTTGAGCGGCAAGCAGCCCGATCAGGAGGAGCTCGATAGGTTCAAGAAGCTTTCGGAGCTCATACAGCACTCACCCGCTATAAGCGATTTTCTGCAGGCTGAATATCGCTTAAATACGCTTATGTCTGATATATACAAGATATTGGGTGAAGCTGTGGATATGGATTTGGATTTTATGCACGAAGATGGGGAAGAAGGGGATAAAGGGAAGTGAAGGGGATAAAAATTTCTACAGATTTTATTGTACGGGCGGCCGTCATCGCTGCTGTATATGCGGTGCTGACCATGGCCCTACAATCCATATCCTTTGGTCCCATACAGTTCAGAGTAGCCGAGGCATTGACCGTACTTCCGTTTGCAGACGCTGCTGCCATCCCCGGAGTTGCGCTGGGATGCCTATTTGCTAATCTGGGCAGCCCATTGGGGTTGGTGGATATCCTAGGTGGTAGCTCTATTACGTTGGTATCGGCATTTCTTACTTATAAGGCGCCCAACCGCTATGTGGCTTTGCTGCCACCCATAATTTTAAATGCCATTGGCGTGCCCATTTACCTGGCACCGGCTGTTGGGCTACCCTACTGGCTGGTTGCTCTACAGGTGGGATTGGGGCAGTTTGTGGTGATAGGCCTGCTGGGCCTTCCAGTATTGTCCCTGTATCAAAGGATAATGAGCAGGTTTTCTATCAAAGATTAACACAATTTTAATATTTTATTAACCTCCCCCACCTTGTCAAAAGGTATACAACTCTTTATAATTAAGATGACGATACAGGTGGGGGTTGAAAGATGTCTGAAATTGTGGCTACTCAAGACCAAAAGAATAAAAGGGGTATGCATCCTTTTGTAAAATCCCTTTTGAGGAATTTGTTGATATACCTCATCAGCCTGGGAATAGTGATGGGGGTTGTTTTGTACGCAGTACGCCAACTTCAAATATTGTTGTTTGAGCCGGTGGATGCTAAGGACGATACCAGCATAACGGTGGACATACCAATGGGGACTTCGGTCCGCAGCATTGCTGAGGTACTCTATGAAAACGGCCTGATTCGCAGTACCGGGGTTTTTAGGCTTTATGTTGAGCTTACAGACAAGGCATCAAAGCTCAAAGCGGGGCGGTATGTGTTTTCCAAGAACATGACGCCTCAGCAGATCCTAGATGAGCTGATAACGGGCGAGGCGGCTGTGGATACGGTCAAGATTACTATCCCTGAGGGGTTTAGCATACGGGATATAGCCAATTACCTGCAGAACTTTGAGAAGGATGGCCAAAAGGTTTTTGGGTTTACCGCCCAGCAATTCATTGAAGCCGCTAAGCAGTTTGACAAGTTTGCGGAAGACTATACTTTTTTGTATGAGATACCCGAAGCCAGAAGGAGCGGGGAATATCCCCTGGAGGGTTACTTATTCCCCGATACCTATATAGTGTATATTGACTCTACACCCGATGATATAATAAGGAAGATGCTATCCACCTTTGAAAGGAAAGTGTATTTTGCCGAATTCAGGGACGTACCTCTTCTTACTATGCTAGAGGAACAGGGGATGACGCTGGATGAGGTGATCACTTTAGCTTCCATAGTGCAGGAAGAGGCCGCTGTAAAGGATGAATTCTATAAGATCTCTGCGGTGTTTCACAACAGGTTGAACATCGATATGCCCCTTCAGTCATGTGCCACAGTGCAGTATGCTTTGGGAAGTTCTGAAAGGAAGCCATTTTTGACCAATGAGGAGATAGCGGTGGACTCGCCTTACAACACCTATAAGCATAAGGGGCTGCCGATGGGGCCTATCGCTTCGCCGGGGCAGTTGGCCGTGGAAGCAGCGCTGTATCCAGATGAGGAGTTCATGAACCCTAAGAAGCCCATGCTGTTCTTTGTGTATGCAGGGGATAACCGGCATGTGTTTAGTTACACCGCTGAGGAACACGCTAAGGCTAAGGAAAAGTATGAGAAGCTGTGGAAGGAAAGCCGGAATAAAAATTAGGGATAGGGAGGGTAAAGGGAGCTCACTCTAATGAGTGGGCTCTGTTAGTTTAAGGACTTGATCTGTGTAAAGCGTGGTTAACACATGTTTTGCGTGGGAATCCGTGTAACAAAAATAAGAAAGGATGGAAGCCAATATGAAGATGCCCGAGCTTTTGGCACCGGCAGGAGACCTGGAAAAGTTGAAGGTGGCCGTGGCATATGGTGCAGATGCCGTGTATATAGGCGGTAAGAAGCTAAGCCTGAGGGCCTTGGCTGGTAATTTTGAAATGGATGAGATAAAGGAAGGCGTGGAATACGCCCATGGATGCGGGCGCAGGGTATACGTCGCATTGAACATATTTGCCCACAACCAAGATTTAAACGGGGTTGAGGATTACGTGCGCTTCCTTGATGATATTGGGGTAGATGCGGTTATAGTCTCAGATCCGGGGATGTTGTCCATAGTGAAAGATGTAGCCCCTGACATGGAGATACATTTAAGCACCCAGGCAAACACCACAAATTGGCGGAGCGCTGCATTTTGGCACAGTCAGGGGGTAAAAAGAATAATAATGGCAAGGGAGCTCAGTTTGGACGAAATAAAGGAGATAAGGGATAAAACACCGGATACCCTTGAGCTGGAGGTATTCGTTCACGGTGCTATGTGCATCTCCTACTCGGGCAGGTGTTTGCTAAGCAACTATCTTGCCGGGAGGGATTCCAACAGAGGGGCATGTGCCCATCCCTGCCGTTGGAAGTATTACCTTATGGAGGAGAAAAGGCCGGGAGAATACCTTCCGGTTATGGAAGATGAGAGAGGCACTTATATACTCAACTCCAAGGACCTGTGCATGCTGCCTTATATACGCGAGCTCATAAGCGTGGGGGTTGATAGTTTTAAAATTGAAGGAAGGATGAAGAGCAGCTATTATGTCGCTGTTACCGTAAAGGCTTATCGCCAGGAACTGGATCGATATATGGCAGATCCACAAGGGTATCGCTTTGATCCCAGATCTCTTGAAGAGGTGAAAAAGGCCAGCCATCGTCCCTTTACTACAGGGTTTTATTTTGGTACCCCCCAATCGGATGCGCAGGAGTATTCCAGCAGCCAGTACATCAGGCAATACGACTTTATAGGGATGGTACTGGATTATGATCAGCAAAAGGGTATGGCTTTGATTGAACAGCGCAATCCTTTCAAAAAGGGTGATGAGGCCGAAATCCTTCGTCCCTATGATGAGCCATTGAACTATACCATTGATCAGATGTTTGATATCGATGGTCAGCCCATAGATAGCGCTCCTCACCCTCAGCAGAAGGTATATATTCCTATACCGTATCGCCTTGAGAGATATTCCATGTTGAGGAGAAAAGGGGAGCATAAGGAGCCGTAAAGGGTTGACGGGTCCAGCAATAAAAAATTGCTGTATGAAAAAAGGAACAAGCACATTCCCCCGTGCAGTTACATATTATATAAGGTGACCCCTTTTCTTTGAAGGGTGTAACTGCATTTTAGGGGGGTGTTATATGGTGTTATCCCTTATAGGGGGCCTGCTTTATTTCTTACGTTACGCCTATCTGCTTGTATCCCACATATCGGGGGGCGGTTCTTTCCCCCAGCCATTAAGCCCTGAAGAAGAGGAATATTACCTGAAAAAATACATCGAAGAGGGAGATGAGAAAGCCAGAAATATTCTCATAGAACATAATCTGAGACTGGTGGCGCATGTTGTAAAGAA
Source organism: Bacillota bacterium (assembly GCA_023622385.1). GTDB lineage: Bacteria > Bacillota > Clostridia > Caldicoprobacterales > Caldicoprobacteraceae > Caldicoprobacter. The sequence goes on from JAMNZI010000056.1 coordinate 17,612, forward strand.
ATACAGCAATTCTGGTAGAGATGTGGATGACCTCATCTCCATAGGAACCATCGGCCTTATAAAAGCCATAGCCACTTTCGATTCAAGCAAGAAGACCAGGCTTGCCACCTATGCAGCCCGTTGCATTGAAAATGAAATCCTTATGGCCATTCGGGCAGATAAAAAGATAAAGGGAGAGGTATCTCTTCAGGAACCTATAGG
>JAMNZI010000141.1 GCA_023622385.1 Bacillota bacterium
ATAAAATAATAGCGATGTATGCAAGGGGAATGTCTACCAGGGAAATAAATGAGCAGATACAGGATATATATGGATTTGAAGTATCTGCTGAGATGGTAAGCAAGATTACCGATAAAATACTGCCTGAGATAGAGGAATGGCAAAACAGGCCCCTGGATGAGGTTTATCCTATAGTTTTTATAGATGCAATTCATTTTTCTGTGAAAAACGATGGGCTGGTAACCAAGAAAGCTGTTTATGTTGTATTGGCAATCAATATAGAAGGACTAAAAGATGTTATTGGGATTTATATATTTTTATATAGGAGAAAGTAAGAGCTCAAAATTCTGGCTGGGAGTTTTAAATGATCCAAAGAACAGAGGCGTTAATGACATACTAATTCTATGTGCTGATGCGCTTGCAGGGATAAAAGATGCAATCAATGCAGCTTTTCCTAATACTGAGTATCAGAGGTGCATAGTCCACCAGATAAGAAACACTCTGGAATATGTGTCAGATAAGGATCGCAAGGAATTTGCAAAGGATTTGAAACGGATATATACTGCTTCAAACGAAGAGACGGGGTATGAACAAATGCTTGAGGTATCAGGAAAATGGGAAAAGAAATACCCGGCAGCTATGAGAAGCTGGCAAACTAATTGGGATGTTATATGCCCATTCTTCAAGTATTGGAAGGAATTGCGTAAAATCATGTATACTACCAATACCATAGAGAGTCTGAACAGCAGTTACAGAAGACTTAACAAGTCAAGGACAGTATTTCCTAGTGATCAAGCTTTTTTAAAAAGCATATATCTTGCTACGCTTAAGATAACTGCTAAGTGGACGGTGCGATACAAAGACTGGGGCATGATATTAGGGCAACTGCAAATAATGTATAAAGGGTGTATATAGAGCTCCCTTAATCCCAAAGAAGATGATAAGGCCCTCTTGTACTGGCAGTCAAGGGTAAAGGCTAGAGCCAGTGCTATGCACGCCCTTGACAGCCAGTCTGCAGGGCTTTTGGAATTCATCAAGGGATTAAGGTAACTATAGGCGGATAAGATCGCCTACAAATGTACGAAAAATTACCGTCACTGTTGTTCTGGGTACCAAGGTCTCTGAAGCAGAATATACACGTATATTCACGTATATTGATGTAATATTTTGCATTAATTGGAATTTATAAGTTTGACAAAGTAAGTTTCTAAGTCTTAAAATATATTTAATCACTAACATAGAAGGAAGACAGTTTACACAGAAATATTTACACTGCCCAAAAAACTAAGGAAAGACCGCATTGATTCAACTTTTAAAACTAACTTGATGAATGAGTTTATAACCGTGTTAAAAAATTTAGGATATGACAATGTTATACTTGACCGATACAGTAGTGGAAATGACATACTTTACAATTACAAAAAAGTATTCGGTTGTGTTACTATTAGCGACGATGAATACAAATATTTTATGTCTTTCTTCCAAGGTGGCCTAGACCAAAAAATGAAAGATATTCTTGAGTGTATTCATTATCCACAAGTGAAACTCAAAGGTAAATCTATATTAGAAAGAGTAGGAGAGCTTCCTGCCCTGGAACATAGATTCGATGAGCTTTATAATGAACTAAAAAATGTTTTTAATTATGACTTTGAAGAAGATACAGAAATTGATTGGGAAATTGATAATAACTTAATTATTTATGAAAGGTAGGCGATTCAAATGTATCAGTGGTACAGGTTGCCTATAGATTACGACGACAACGGGAGTCGTCAACCTAAATACGCAGATGAAGAAATACACGAAAAACTGCAGGAACAGGATGATGTTATTGTTTTGGCTGAGGAAGAAGTAGTAAATATACTAAACAGTTATTTTAACAGAAGCTACACTTTTGATGATTGGAACGACAGATTTAAGATTAGTTAAATGGCTAACAGCACATAAGGAAACTAAAATGACACACCTGAGCAGGGTGTATTTTTTATGCCCTGCTTTTTATTTTCGTGCAAGCTAGCAATATGGTCTACCATATGGTAATATTTTCTTTAAAAGAAAGATTAATAAAAGACGAGCTATGAATTTTATTCTGTATGTAATTGCCCAATTTATAAACTTAATGTAGGGGGTATTAATTATGAACTTTGCAACAATCATGTGGGTTGTAAATTCAATAATAATAGCTTTAGTTGTCTACATTTTGTCAAAGCTCGTAAGAGAATTTAAGACTTTATTAAATATTGTTGGAGGTTTAAAATTTCGAGTATTTGAACATGAATTATTTTATATGAAAATTGATTCTCCTCAAGATATTTTGTTAGGTAAAATGGAACAGTTAGATCAAATACTAAGAAGAGTAGAAGCAATTGATAAAAAAATAGAAAACTCAATAAACGAATTTGAAAAATTGGAAAATAGATGCAAACAAAAAGGAACCGCGTATGGATCCATTTTATTTTGCAAAATAAAATGGAAGGGGAATTTAAGAAATGAAGTTAGAAAATGTCTTTAAAACAATATGCAGTATAGGAGGCTCTCTTGACTCCTATCTTTTTTGGGGGGGGTGGAGCGCGTTGCTAGGGATTTTGCCGGCATTTGTGGTGTTGGATTATATCACTGGTGTTATTGCTGCAGGTATAGAAGGGAAATTGAACAGTAGCAGCGTGGGATGGAAGGGTATCGCCAAGAAAGTCGGCGTGTTTGTCATTGTAGCGGTTGCTATAATTTAGTTGATCGGGCCCTTGGCGATGCGTATATTTTTCGAGACGCGACGATATTCTTCTACCTTGCTGACGAATTGCTCAGCATACTAGAAAATATAGGCTGTACAGGCGTAGATGTCCCTGAGCCATTACGCAGGGAGGTAGAAATTCTTAGGGGGAAAGGAGAAGCGAAAACATGAAGAGAGGCATTGACGTTAGCAAATGGCAGGGGAATATCGACTGGCAAAAAGTAAAGGCTGCTGGGATTGAATTTGCGATATTGCGGGCCTCCTATGGCGATGGAACATCAAGGTTTAAAAACAATGGCAGAGATGAAAAATTTGAAGAAAACTATAAAGGTGCAAAAGAAGCCGGTATCCCTGTGGGAGCATATCATTACTGTTATGCCCGCAACATAGAGGAAGCTAAGAAGGAAGCGGAATTTTTTCTGTCGGTCATTGCAGGGAAGCAATTTGAATATCCGGTGATCCTTGATTTAGAAGATGCTAACCAGAAAAATATAAACAAGGTAACTTTGACAGATATGGCCATAGCATTCTTGGACACGGTAGAAAAGGCAGGCTATTATGCCATGCTGTACTCGAACAAATACTGGCTTGAAACCCGTTTGGACTATGACCGATTGAAAAGGTTCGATATTTGGCTGGCCCAATGGGGAAAAGAGCCAACCTGGAATGGTAATTTTGGGATATGGCAGTATACCTCTGACGGGAGCGTGGACGGGATACAAGGCAAAGTTGATATGAATATAGCTTATCGCGACTATCCAGCCATTATAAAGAAAGCAGGGTTAAACGGGTTTGACAGAGAAGAGCTCACCTCGAGAGCAGATCCGGAGCGCAAAGTCGTTTACACAGTTAAGAAAGGTGATACATTGTGGGAAATAGCTAAGAAGTACAACACGACTGTGGAGAAGCTGGCTAAAGATAACGGAATAAAAAATCCTAACTTGATATATCCAGGGCAAAGACTGGTAATAAAGTAAGCAAAGAGGGGCTCACTGCCCCTCTTTTTTGTTTTTAGGAAGTTTATTGCCCCAAAAACGAGGAATCACCTAGATAAACCTAGGCGATCCCTCACTTACTAATAAAAAAAGAGAGTCGGTAAATTTAATTGTAAGAGAAAATTATTTCTCTTACAAGGGGATATTCGACTATATATAATAGTACGGTTTGTATTTTATGGCAAGTACTTTTTGGAGAATTTTGTTATTTTATGACGAAAAATGTAAAAGAGCGGGCAACCGCTCTTTTTTATTGCTCGTAGCCCAGATTTGGAAAAATTTTTAATGGGTTAAAAAGTGGCTAAAAAGTGGTTAGATGCTTATTTGCCAAAAACAAATTTCCCGCTAGCCCTTGTGACTAGCGGGATTGGTGCGCCTGGCGGGACTCGAACCCACGCCCTGTGGGAGCACACACGATTTCGAGTCGTGCGCCGCATATGGGTAACAGTTGTTGAATTTGAACCTATCGATGCAAAGAGTTTTTTTGGCTATGGTGGAGGAAACTTAAAAAGAGCGTTAATTGCCCTTTTTGTTGTATGCGGCGGAGATGCCATGACTAAAATATTACCAAAATAAAATAAGGACCCTCACCGGTCCTTATTCCTGCTAAAAATATAAGTTTGTGCGAACAGTTCTGGTGCCGAAGGTGGGAGTCGAACCCACACGGGGTATAAGCCCCACCGGATTTTGAGTCCGGCGCGTCTGCCAATTCCACCACTTCGGCGCGTCATTGACTTTTGACAACAAATATAATAGCATATTAGTCGTAAGAATGCAATAGTAATTTTGAATATTCTTCTAAAGGTGGTGCATTGGTGAGTACGATAGATCAAATCGAAAGAGCAGTTTTGGTAGGGGTTATTCAGTCTGCCAAAGATGAAGAGAGCATGGAAGAGCTGAAAGACCTGGCAGAAACGGCCGGTGCTCACGTCGTGGGTGTGGTCACCCAAAGGCGAAAGGGCATTGACAGTGCCCACTATATCGGCAAAGGCAAGCTGGAGGAATTGAAAGCGTTTATCGAGGCCAACCAGATTGATGTTGTCATAGTAAACGATGAGCTGACTGGGTCTCAGATTAAGAACATTGAGGACGTTTTGGGGGTAAAGATAGTCGATCGCACTTGTCTCATCCTCGATATCTTTGCCAGGCGAGCTAAGACCAAAGAGAGCAAGTTGCAGGTGGAGCTGGCTCAGCTGAAATACAGGTTGCCACGCCTTGTGGGCTTGGGAGGGCAGCTCTCAAGGTTAGGCGGTGGCATAGGTACAAGGGGGCCTGGTGAGACCAAGCTGGAAACCGATAGAAGGCATATACAGAACAGGATAAAGGCCATAGAGAAAAAGCTGGTCAGAATAGAACGGCATAGAAACCTGTACCGTCAAAGGCGGGCAAAAAATATGGTGCCCGTAGTATCTATAGTAGGCTATACCAATGCCGGTAAATCAACGTTATTCAATGCTCTTGCCAAAGCCGAGAGTTATGTGGAGGATAAGTTATTTGCTACCCTTGACACATCTGCGCGCAAGCTTATACTGCCTTCGGGGATGCAGGTGGTACTGGTAGATACTGTAGGCTTTATAAGGGATCTTCCGCATGACCTGATTGAAGGATTTAAATCTACTTTAGAGGAAGTGAGGTATTCAGACCTCTTGCTCCATGTAATCGACATTACCTCGCCGGATATTGATGAAAAGATACGGGTAGTCGAAAAGGTATTATCAGAACTAGATGCCATAGATATACCGCGGTTAGATGTATTCAACAAAATTGACCTCATCGATATAAGCTCGATGGTCAACAGCAAGCAAGGCATTTTTATCTCTGCCAAGGCTAGAATTGGATTAGACGCCTTAAAGGAGGCCATTGAGAGAGAACTAGCTGTGAAGCGTTAGCGGTGTCTTAGCGCTTTGATTTATATAGACAATGTTTGGGGATGGATTGATGGCGTAGCGGTTTGTCTGCTTGACAAACCGCTATATTATTACATAAAAAAATTTTTTTAATCTGTCACCTCTTGAATGTATATCCCATAGTATATATTAGAACTAAATATTACGCCTTTTGCTAGTAAACATTGAGAAGCCAATAAACAATATAATTCATCTAGTAATTTTTGGTGCTAAAAAATAATGTTTTACTGGCAAATAAAAAATGAAATCAAGGAGGTAATGTTGGTTATGCTGGATATCGATCTCAATGAATTGAAAGCCCAATTGAAAGCAGAACTTGAAGCTGAGTTGAAAGCTGCTATAAAATCCGAGCTTGAGGGAGAACAAGAGCTTGAAATGAAATAAGAAGAGCACAACAACCAGAGGCAGTTTAACAAACAAATTAACTACAACGTCCTAACGCAGAAGCAATACCAGGGACAGACGGCCGAGACCGACGCTGATGTAGAATCTGAAAGCGAAGCTGAAGCCCAAGCAAAGAGCAAAAACAAAGCAAAATCCGAGAGCGATGCAAAATCGGAAAGCGAGTCAAAAGTTGAATCCGACAAAAAAGGAAAATACTTTGTTTAATGTAAATTGAGGTGGGGAATTTTCTCCACCCTATACATATTAACTGCATGAAATGAAAGCGAGGGAGGTTTAATTATGGAGCTACAGGAAAGGATACTTGAGGAGAAAGTTGATATGGATAAGGCAAAAAAGCCCGGTACATTGGAAAATAAAAGCGTCCAGTATTGACCCAAACGAATGTGGAGCATATAATGTGCTTATCGATACATATATAGGAGGCAGAGAATATGAGTACTAAGAAAAAGATATTATTGGTTTTTGTTGTTTTGTCCCTGTGTTCTCTAGTTGGGTGTATCCCTGGAGATGGAACTCATACGCCGGACAGGCCCGCAGGGTTTTTCTGGGGGATCTGGCACGGCTGGCTTGCCCCCTTATCCTTGATAATAAGCTTTTTTGATAGAAGTATCAGGATCTATGAGGTACATAACAGCGGCTGGTTTTACGATTTGGGATTTTATATTGCTGTAATAAGCGGGTTTGGCGGAATATCTTTTGTGAGAAGGAAAAGGAGATGAAAAAGGGCACAATAGGGCCATGGAATGAGTCCTATCAGCCCATGGCTGACCTGTACATAGCTTTTGAGCATGAAGGGGCCGTTATCGATTACAAAATGGAAAACGTGTAAAGCCATCAAAAGCGTTGTGATTTTACGCTAAAAAAGGGATAAGGCATTTTTAAGGAGAAAGAAAGAATAACCCGAACAGAATAAGAGAGTTTGTTAAGTATTAGAATAAAAGCAGAGTGTTTTCGTCCAAAGGTATATAAACTGCATGGGGATTTGATCATTGATTTAGCCGAGGGGGAGCGCGAGGGTGTAACGATCCCCCTCAATTTATTGAAGGAGGAGAGGCTAATAAAATTTTACGTTTGATTGAAGTAATATAAGGGGGTAGTGTTGCCTTTTTAGAATGATAGGAGAACTAAATCTTGACACGGGCCTGTTGAAATGAGCACTTGACAAAAGCTGCAATGTGTCTATATAATAAGAGTCGATTGCAGATGGGGTGATGAAATTGGTTATTGACGTATCGGATATTCAAAAACAAAAAGGCTCATCGAAAGAGTTTAAAGGAAGCCAGCCCCTGGAAGATATCATATATCAGGGAGAAAGGATAGGACTTTTAAGCCCGGTTGAAGTATCAGGCCACATAACCAATACCGGCAAATTGCTGGTGCTTGATTCCGATGCGGTGGCCAAAGTATCGCTGCAATGCAGTAAGTGCACCAAACGCTATGACAAAGAATTGAAGTTTAGCTTTACTGTCAGGTTGAGCAAGGTAGGCGACCCTGAAGATCCGGACGTTTTTCTCTATGAAGGTGAGGAAGTGGAGTTGAAGGATATAATCCTCGAATTCTTGCTGCTTGAGCTGCCCATGCGCGGGCAGTGCAGCGAAGAGTGCAAGGGATTATGTCCATATTGTGGTTGTGATTTAAATGTAGAGCAGTGTCAATGTCAAGAGAAGGTGGAGCACCAAGAAGAACGCGTGGTAGACCCGCGCCTTCTGGCTCTGAAAAAAGCACTATCTGCCAATGGTGAGGAGGTGTAGAAATGGCTGTACCCAAGAGAAAGACTTCAAGGGCAAGAAGGGACAAAAGGAGGGCTCAGTGGAAGGTTACATTGCCAAGCATTGTGAGGTGTCCACAGTGCGGAGAAGCCAAGCTCTCTCACAGGGCTTGCAGGCATTGTGGCTATTACAAGCGCAGACAGGTTATTGACGTGAATGAAGGATCTGCCCGGAAATAAGGGCAGTTCTTCTATTTTTGGCATTAAAAATTGTTTGGCGGGAAATGCCCTCAATGATTTTGGCGAAGATAACCGCTGTCCTTTGGTACCGGTGTCCCTTAAGGGACCGCTATTTTTGTGGTATGATATAACCATTTTATGCTATAATATCCTCGGATGTTCAAAAAGCAGTAATAATAGGAGGGATACAGGTGAAGGCTTTGAGGAGCCGAAACGAAATTGATGAGAAGTATAAATGGAGGTTAGAGGACATATACGAGGACGAGCAGCTATGGGAGCAGGATTATCAGAGCATAAAGCAGTTGCTTGAGGAGATCGCTGGTTTTAAAGGCAGGATAAATTCTGCTGAGAATTTGCTTAAGGTGCTAAAATTAAGCGAGCAAATGGGTATGAGGCTGGAAAAGGTATTTGCCTATGCTCGGATGCGAAGAGATGAGGATAATGCCAATACAAAGTATCAGGCTTTGGCTGACAGGGCCATGCAGCTGAGCATAGAGGCTTCCAGCGCTACGTCATTTATAGTGCCCGAGATTTTAGCCATAGACGAGGCTCAATTAAGGAGCATGATTGAACAGCTGGAAGAGCTTAAGGTTTACCGCCAGTATCTTGATAATCTGTTGAGGTACAAACCGCATGTTCTTTCATCGGAAGAGGAAAAAATACTGGCCGAGACGCAGACCATGGCCCAATCGATTTCCGATATATACACCATGTTAAACGATGCCGATTTGAGGTTTCCATCTATAAAGGATGAACAGGGCAATGAAGTGGAGCTGACCCACGGCAACTTTATAAGCTTTATGCAGAGCAGAAACAGGGATGTGAGAAGCTCGGCATTTAACGCCATGTACGATACTTACAAGAAATACATAAACACATTTGCTGCTACCATGGCAGGCAACATCAAGAAGGATGTCTTTTATGCCAGCATAAGGAAATATAGCTCGTCATTGGAGGCTTCGCTGTTTGATGATAACGTGGATGTGGCCGTGTATAACAACCTCATAGACACGGTACACAAGAGGCTGGGAGCGCTGCACAGGTATGTAGGCATAAAGAAGAGGCTTTTGGGCTTAAACGAGATGCACATGTACGACCTTTATGTTCCCCTGATACAGGAGTACGACAAAAAGTTTACCTACGAAGAAGCGGTGGATTTGGTGCTGGAAGGCTTAAAGCCCCTGGGAGACGAATATATTGACCTCTTAAAAATGGGTTTCTCTTCGCGGTGGATTGACGTTTACGAAAACAGGGGTAAAACCTCGGGAGCCTATTCGTGGGGAGCGTATGGAATACACCCTTACGTGCTCCTCAACTTCCAGGGCAATCTAAATGATGTATTCACCATTGCCCATGAAATGGGACACTCCCTTCATACTTACTATTCAAATTCGGCACAGCCTTACGTGTACGCCGATTATAGGATTATCCTGGCCGAGGTTGCCTCAACATGCAATGAGGCCATACTCATGGACTATCTTTTGAAGAATACCAGCGATGAGAAGGAAAGGCTGTACCTATTGAACCACTTCCTTGAGGAATTCAGGACCACCGTGTTCAGGCAGGTGATGTTCGCCGAGTTCGAAAAGATAATCCACGAGATGGCCGAAAGAGGCGAGGCCCTAACGGCTGAAACCTTAAGCCAAAAATACTATGAGCTCAATAAGCTGTATTACGGTGATGAGATAGTGGTGGATGAAGGCATAAGCTACGAGTGGGCCAGGATTCCTCATTTCTACAGGAGCTTTTACGTATACAAATATGCCACCGGTTTTTCGGCCGCAATAGCCATTTCGCAGATGATCATGAATGAAGGCAGTGCGGCGGTGGAGAGGTACAAGGAGTTCCTAAAGAGCGGAAGTTCGGATTATCCGCTTAACATATTGAAAAAAGCGGGTGTGGACCTTACGGTTCCAAAGCCAATTGACGATGCGCTGGACGTATTTGAGAAATTGCTTGATGAGTTTGAAAGGTGACATAAAGATAGGTATGACAGCCTATATAATACAGCCTATATGAAGTAGCCTATATAAAGTGCTTCAGGCTGAGTAATATATATGGTGGCGTTAGCGGGAGCGGTATAGGATGATTATCCGGCTCCCGCTTAACGCTTCATAAATGTCAAGATTCCGACACGTTAAGAGCATCCTTTAACACCTTTTCGATATTCAGGCTTTCTATAAACTCTGCTATGGCCTGAGGGGAAGTTTCCGTCCATCTGGGTTTTCTTAAATTCTTGGTTTGGCCATTAATTTGTGTCTGTATTATACGGCTTTTGCCTAGCAAGATTACGAATAAGTCATTTTTTATTCTCATCGTAGTTTCAATACCCATTATTTCGTTCAAATTTGATAAATAAATGGTGTAATCTAGATTGTTTACAGTAACGGTTCGCCTTTTTCCCTGATGATTTGCTATCATTGATACAGGCTTATCGTTTGTAATCTTGGTTAAGCTTATAATCAGATCCTCTTCTCTATCTTGCTCATGACAATAGTATAGTCCTATGTACCGAAATTCCGGACCTAACAAATCAAAATCATATACCTTTCCTACCTCAATGTTCCGTGTATACACTTTAGGAAGGATGAAGGCAACCACTGCCTCCTTAAAGCAGTAGTCCAAAATAGTTCATCGCTGGTTTGGATAATCGGGAATACACTGTCGTATACTTTCAATGTTTTTTTAAAGATGGGCTTTTTTAACAGAATGCCTTTGCACTTGTTGTAGTACTTCTGACAATCAGCTTGGTTTTCCAGCAGTACTACTGAATTTTCAGGGACCTGGTCATTTGGTTCAACCACTACCGGCGCATTGAGGTGTAATTGTGAAAGCGACTGCGGCAAAAAATCCTTCCCATAAATGCATTCTTTAACTTTGCCATCGCTGAGAAGTATTTTAATTTGACATTGTTGGTTATTCTGATCATAAAAGGCATGCTTATATGGAAACAAATATCTTTCTCCTGAATACTTAACTAATCCTATGGATTTAAAACAATCCTGTATGTATTTTTCGGCTTTTTTATTGCCTTCGGTGCCGGTCAGCCTTCCTTCCATCTCCTTTGAAGCAAGAGTATTTACAATTGAATATGCATCTATGTTATTGCCTTTATTAAAGCTTATGGCCATGTTGCAGCTATTCAGCACAAAAAGAATGCTAAGGAGAAGTGCTAATATAATATTCCTTTTCATGCTAACAGCTCCTCTCCTTTTGATTTATGGAATGAGAAATGCTATTGATCTATTGAACTATTTTAATATCATGATTTTTTTGATGTCAACTATTGGCAATATTCCCATATATGTATAATTGCAGTTGTGAATATAAGTAGCGCTTACGGGATGTTTTCATGAAGAGGGAAGCCGTGAGTATGTCAATGAGGGAAGGGGCCTGAGATTCATATCAATTATCGTAATAGAAGTCACTTTAACAAGGCCATCCAAAGGTAAAATTATAAAGGTAAATTTATAAAAACTATTGCATTCCACACCAAAATTTTGTATACTACTTTTAGTACCTGGTATTAATAGTAAGTGATGAGCATAGAATATACCATGAGGTGATTGATGAATGGCGCGGCTTACTCTACCTAAAAAGGCCAGGCAAAAGGCGCTGCTGGAGCGCCTTAAAGCTGATCCGTTTTTGACTGACGAGGAGCTCAGCGATATATTCCATGTCAGCGTGCAGACCATTCGTTTAGACAGGCTAGAGCTTGGGATCCCCGAGCTGCGCGAGAGGATCAAAAGCGTTGCCGAGCGAAATTACGAGAAGATTCGCGCCATCGGCGGTCCGGAGATCGTGGGGGAGCTCATTGAGCTGGAGCTTGGCAAAAGTGGCATTTCCATGCTCACCGCCACTGAGGACATGGTATTTCAAAAGACCAAGATTGTACGTGGGCAATATATCTATGCCCAAGCCGAATCTTTGGCCATTGCGGTCATCGATGCCAAGGTGGCCTTGATAGGCGTGGCCAATATAAAGTATAAGATTCCGGTTTACCTGGGTGATAAGCTGGTGGCCAAAGCCGAAGTGGTAAGGCGCAGAGGGAACAAGTATTTCGTGTGGGTGAAGACAAAGGTGAACTATCAGGAAGCTTTCAGGGGAAAGTTTATACTGGTCTCTATGGATGATGGACAATAGAAATCTAGTGGGAGGGTTTATGTCGTGAACATAATTGTGGATGCTATGGGTGGAGACAACGCTCCGGGCGAAATTATACAGGGTTGTATAGATGCAGCGCGCGAGTATGGCATCTCTCTCACCTTGGTTGGAAAAGAGGATGTTGTATGGGATGAATTAAACAAGCGAGGTGCGCCGGAGGGAAAGTTTACAGTAGTTCATGCCTCGGAAGTCGTACATGCCGATGACGCGCCCGTAGCTGCCATAAGGGGAAAGAAGGATTCATCCATGGTAAAGGGGTTTGAACTGCTCAAGCAGGATCCTGGAGCCGTATTCGTTTCGGCCGGGAACACGGGGGCTTTGATGGCCGGTGCGCTCCTTATAGTGGGCAGGATAAAGGGGATTGACCGCCCGGCCCTTGCACCCATGATACCCAATTTGAAGAGGGGTACGCTGCTCATAGATGCGGGGGCCAATGCCGAGTGCAAGCCCAAAAATTTAGTGCAGTTTGCAGTGATGGGTTCCATATATATGGAGAAGGTTATGGGGTATAAAAACCCCTCGGTGGGGCTTGTCAACATAGGGCAGGAGGAAGGCAAGGGCAACGAGCTGACCAAAGAGGCCTATAAGCTTCTCAAAGCTGAAAAGTCCATCAATTTTGTAGGCAACGTGGAACCGCGGGATATGCTGGAAGGTGTTGTGGACGTCCTGGTGTGCGACGGGTTCGTGGGCAACGTCATGTTGAAGCTAATCGAAGGCGTAGCTTTGAGCCTGTTTCAAATGATTAAGAAAGAGCTCACCAAAAATGCCGTCACTAAGATGGGTGCCATGCTTGTTAAGCCAGGGTTTAAGAGGATCAAAAACAGGATGGATTATACAGAGCACGGAGGGGCTCCTCTCCTTGGCGTAAAAGGCGGCGTCATAAAGGCCCACGGCAGTTCGGACGCGACGGCCATTAAGAATGCTGTGCGCCAGGCCATGTTGTTTGCACAAAACAACGTGCTGGAGACAATTACCGATTACGTGAGATCGTCTGAGGAGGTCTAGTATGGCAGGGTTATTTCACGGCGGCATAATCGCCACCGGAAGCTATGTGCCTGAAAAGGTCATAACCAACCACGACCTTGAAAGGATAGTTGATACCTCTGATGAATGGATTGTAACCAGGACGGGTATTCGGGAGAGACGCATTGCTGACCCAGATACCGCCACCTCTGACTTGGCAACCATAGCTGCGCAGAGGGCCCTCGAAAGCGCACACCTTGCGCCGCAGGATATCGACATGATCATAGTAGCAACCGTTACCCCTGACATGCATTTTCCATCAACCGCCTGCCTTGTACAGAGGAATATAGGCGCTACAAATGCCTCAGCCTTTGACCTTGAGGCGGCCTGTTCGGGTTTTTTGTACGGCATAATTGTGGCCAATCAGTTTGTAGCCACTGGCTTTTGCCGGAATGTGATGGTGATCGGCGCAGAGTGCCTGAGCAAGTTCGTCAATTGGAAGGACCGCAACACCTGCGTTCTATTTGGCGATGGGGCGGGAGCGGTTGTGGTGAGCCGAGTGGAAGAGGGGTATGGCTTTCTGTCGCAAGTTCTGGGAGCCGATGGCAGCGGGGCTGACCTGCTCATGTTGGAGGCTGGGGGCTCGAGAAGGCCGCCGTCTTTCGAGACCGTTGAAAGGGAGCTGCATTACATTTATATGGAAGGGAGCGAGGTTTTCAAATTTGCCGTGCGAATCATGGCTACAATGGCTGAAGAGGCGGTGCAAAGGGCCGGGCTTACAAAGGAGCAGGTGGACTTCTTGATTCCGCACCAGGCTAATATAAGGATCATAGAGGCGGCTAGGAAAAGGCTTGAGCTTCCCGAGGATAAGGTGTATGTCAACCTTGACCGTTACGGCAACATGTCTGCCGCCTCCATACCGGTGGCTCTAGACGAAGCGGTAAGGCTGGGGTGCGTTAAAAAGGGCGATAACATAGTCATGGTGGGGTTTGGCGGCGGGCTTACCTGGGGTGCCTGCGCCATGAGATGGGCGGTGTAACCCATTGTTTATGGCGCTTTGGCGTTGTACCATGGGACTTTGCGCTATGCTCGCTGTCTATGCTCCCTCACCATGATATTTCAACAGTAACGGTATAAAGCGATAAAAAGCTCGATTGTGGGTTTTCGACAGTAATAGCCTTCAATGAGGATTTAGTTGAAAGAGAAAGAAGGGAAGCTGTTCAGGGAAAAGGATGCATGGTAGAGCAAAACATATAGCGGATTAAGGCTTATAGAAATCGCAAAGACGTCAACGTTAGAAAGGAGGAAAGAGCACATTCCTCTCCATCTTGAAGAAGATGGGATCTGCTGTGCTCGGATGCGATGAAAAGCAAGATGGCCTTTATATTCCCCGGCCAGGGAGCGCAGTACGTGGGCATGGGGAAAGAGCTGTATGACAACTACGCTGAAGCCAGGGAGCTGTTTGATAGGGCTGATGGGATACTGGGCAGAAGCATTAAAAGCATGTGCTTTGAGGGGCCCGAGGAGGAGCTAAAAAAGACCGAGAATACGCAGCCGGCCATCCTCCTGGTGAGCATAGCTGCCATGAGGGTGCTTCAAAGACATGGCCTTTACCCCGATATGGCGGCGGGGCTCAGCCTAGGGGAGTACAGCGCTTTGGTGGCGGCCAACTCCATTGCATTTGAAGATGCCCTTCCTCTGGTCATGAAGAGGGGACAGTTCATGCAGCAGGCGGTGCCTTTGGGCCAGGGGACTATGGCTGCCGTGCTGGGCCTTGAGCGCCAAAAGGTGGAGGAGTGCTGCAGGCTGGCTTCGGATGCAGGGGTTGTGGAGCCCGCAAACTACAATTGCCCCGGGCAAATCGTCATATCGGGTCATGTGGCTGCCGTTGAAAAAGCCTGTGCCATAGCAAAGGAGATGGGTGCCAAGCGAACCGTGCCGCTAGCTGTAAGCGCGCCCTTCCACTGCTCGCTGCTGGAGCCCGCCGGCCAGGCCCTCCAAAAAGAGCTTGATAAGATCGACATCAAAGATCCCCAGATCCCTGTTATATCCAACGTGGAGGCCCTTCCCGTGCGCGATGCGGCGCACATACGCAAGCTGCTGGTTCAGCAAGTGAGCAGCCCCGTAAGATGGGAAGAAAGCGTGCAGTACATGATAAGCCAAGGCATAGAGGTGTTCATCGAGGTAGGGCCTGGCAAAGCGCTAAATGGCTTTTTGAAGAAAATTTCTCCCAAGGTTAGAGGATACAATGTGGAAGACTTAAAGTCCCTGGAAGCCACACTGAAAGAGCTGGGAGGTATGATGTGATGGAGCTTAAAGGGAAAACGGCCCTCGTCACCGGAGCCTCGCGGGGCATTGGCAGGGCTATTGCAATATACCTGGCCGAGCTGGGGGCTCAGGTGGCTGTAAATTATTCTAGCTCTGAGCAGCGAGCCCTTGAGGTTGTGGAAGCCATAAAAGAAAAGGGCGGCAGGGCCATTGCGGTTAAGGCAGATGTGTCAAATCCGCAGGAAGTAGAGGCCATGTTTGAGAGGGTGTTGGAGGAATTTGGGGGCCTCGATATACTGGTCAACAATGCGGGGATCACCCGTGATGGGCTGCTCATCAGGATGAAGCAGGAGGACTGGGACGCGGTGCTGGACACCAATTTGAACGGGGTGTATAACTGTTCAAAGGCTGCAGCTAAGATTATGGTCAAAAAGCGTAGAGGGAAGATAATAAACATATCGTCTGTGGTGGGGGTAGCTGGTAACGCCGGGCAGGCCAATTATGCTGCGGCAAAAGCGGGGGTCATAGGCTTTACTAAGGCGATAGCAAGGGAGCTGGCTCCCCGCAACATTCAAGTGAACGTAGTAGCCCCGGGGTTTATAGAGACCGATATGACGGCTGCGCTGCCTGAAGCAGTGAAGCAGGAGATGCTCAAGCAGATACCTTTGGGAAGATACGGGGACCCCATGGACGTGGCTTATGTTGTAGGCTTTTTGGCGTCAGACAAAAGCCAGTATATAACCGGGCAGGTAATACATGTTGACGGTGGAATGATAATGTAATATGATTGGTATTAATAGCAATCATAGTATGTTTTATCAGGATAAGGTGGTTGCTTGTAGGTGCACAACGTTAACCACATCACGGATCGGATTAACGGATGAAGCATATATGAAATACTAGATGCAGCACAGACTCTGAAGGTTGAAGGGAGGTGAAAAAGATGATTTTTGAGAAGATAAGGGATATAATCGTTGAGCAGCTGGGGGTTGATGCTGAGGAGGTTACCTTGGAGTCCAAATTTATCGACGACTTGGGAGCAGATTCTCTGGACATCGTTGAGCTCATCATGGCTTTGGAAGAGGAGTTTGACATGGAAATTCCCGATGAGGATGCCGAAAAGATCTCCACGGTGGGGGATGTAGTGGAGTACATCAAGGCGCATTCGAAATAATATAGCATAAAGCGGGTTCCCCACAAAATGGGGAACCTCGTTTAATATCAATGGCTTTTTCGGACTCATCCTTTTTATTATTGCTATGGTAATATGCAGTGAGCTTTGACGGGTTGCGTGTCATCTGTACAAGATGAGGGCTTGGAAAGGAGTAGCTCCAGTATGGAGCTGGATTAACCCATTAAATGTCATTTGCACAGGATAAAATTTGAAAAGCTTTATCTGATAGTAATGGATAGCACCAGCTACTGAAAAAAGTTTGCTGTATATCCTTAGGAGTATTCATTTGAGCTAGGCAACTCACTCTTTTGTGGTGAGATGATATACACCAAAATAGCAAATATGTTGCAATTTTCGGGGAGGTATGTTTGTGGGAAGAGTTGTGGTAACCGGATTGGGAGTCATCTCTCCGGTGGGAAATACTGTCGATGATTTCTGGGCAGCTCTTTGCAATGGTCAAAGCGGAGTTGACAGGATCACCGAATTTGACGTGAGCGAATTTTCTACTCAGATAGCCGCTACTGTTAAGGACTTCAAGCCCGAAAATTACATGGACAAAAAAGAGGCAAGGCGAATGGACAGGTTCACGCAGTTTGCGGTGGCAGCGGCCTACATGGCCATACAGGATGCACAGCTCAATTTGGATAAAATCGACAAAGAGCGTTTTGGGATCATATTTGGTACCGGTATAGGAGGTATCCAGACGCTAGAGGAGCAGTTTGAGGTGCTGCTGCAAAAGGGGCCGGGCAGGATAAGCCCGTTCTTGGTGCCCATGATGATTGCCAACATGGCAGCGGGCCAGCTGGCAATCATGGTAGGGGCCAAGGGCGTTAACTCTACGGTGGTAACCGCCTGCGCGTCGGGAACCCATGCCATAGGTGAGGCTTTCAATGCCATACGCTATGGCCAGGCCGATGTGGTGATTACGGGAGGCAGCGAAGCGCCCATCACCAGAATCGCTTTGGCTGGCTTTTGTTCCATGAAGGCGCTGTCAACTAGAAACGATGACCCCAAGGCTGCTTCTCGTCCTTTTGACAGGGACAGAGACGGGTTTGTGATGGGCGAAGGCGCGGGGATATTGATTTTGGAGAGCCTGGAACATGCACAGAAAAGGGGAGCTAAAATTTTGGCCGAGGTGGTGGGGTATGGCTCCACCGACGATGCTTACCATATAACCGCTCCGGCGCCAGAAGGCGAGGGGGCTGCAAGG
>JAMNZI010000193.1 GCA_023622385.1 Bacillota bacterium
TGGGCATGGAATGACAAATTAGAGAGAGAAGAGCTTATCCGTCAAATTCATGAAATGCACAAACAGGGTATAGGCGGTTTTTTTATGCATCCCAGAGGTGGGTTGGTGGACAAATATCTTGGCGATAGCTTTATGGAAGCTGTCAAAATCTGTGCGGAGGAAGCCAAAAAATTAAATATGAAGGCATGGCTTTATGATGAGGACAGGTTCCCCAGCGGATTTGGCGGAGGTATGGTAGTTAAGAGCAATCCCGAATATGCTGCCAGAGCAATACAGATGGTGAAACTGTCATGCGTTAACCTGGAAAAGGATGAAAACGTGGTAAAAGTATATTTATGCCGAGGAGAACATGACATCCAAGATGTCACTGAAATGGATGAAATGGAAATTCGAAAAGCTGGTGGTGATGTGCTGTTATTTAGGATTATAAAACTGCCCAAACAGCCGCAGTTTGATAATCAACCCTATGCAGATCTCTGTAATAAGGAGGCCGTGGATGCCTTTATACGAATAACCCATGAAGCTTATAAAAAAGCGGTAGTCGAATACTTTGGGAGCGTAATACCCGGCATATTTACAGATGAGCCCAATTTCAATCCCGGAGAGCAAGGGAGAATTATCAGTCTGCCCTGGACTCCTGGGTTACCGGATGAATTCAAAAGGCAAAAGGGTTATGACATCATGGATTGCCTTCCTAGCTTATTTTTAAATATAGGTAATTTCAGAAAAGTAAGATTTGATTTCTGGGATGTTCTTTCTGGCATGTTTGTGAAAGCTTTTACCAAGAACATATATGACTGGTGTGAGAAAAACGGCATTAAATTTACTGGTCATTTTTGGGAGCATGTTTTTCCCAATCCTTTATATACTGGAAGTGTAATGCCTAACTATGAGTTTATGCAGATTCCGGGTATAGATATGTTGTTTAATACCAAGGAAGAGAGGGAGCAGTTTGGTAATGTGTTTATAGTGAAGGAGGTTTCTAGTGTAGCCAATCAGCTAGGAAAAGAAAGGGTTTTATCCGAAACATATGGAGCATCGGGCTGGGAGCTCAATTTCGCTGATCAAAAAAGGGTGGCTGACTGGCAATTTGCTTTGGGGATCAACCTGATTTGTCAGCATCTGGTATTATATTCCCTGAAAGGGTTTAGAAAGAGGGACTTTCCTTTATCTTTTATGGATCACCAACCGTGGTGGAATTATTACAAAATACTAGGTGATTATATTGGTAGGCTGTCTTACATGATGTCCCAGGGGGAGTTTGTCGGAGATGTGCTGGTGCTTCATCCTGCAAGTTCCACCTGGGCGGAATTTAATGCCGATGGGAAAAACGACTTACTTGAAGAGATTGGAAATTCCGTAAAGTCTTTAGCAAAAACGTTGTGTGAAATCCAATGCTGCTTTGATCTTGGCGATGATGTGATTATTGAACGCCATGGTAAGGTAGAAGGTGACCGTTTTATAGTAGGTAAGATGGCTTATCGTACAGTTATCGTACCTTCCATGACTGTTATGAGGGTTTCAAACTACAAATTACTGAAGGAGTTTGCCGAGAATGGCGGCAATATCATTGCCACTGGGATAACACCTTCATATTTGGAGGGCCAAGAGAGCGAAGAGCTGAAGAAGTTCTTTGAAAGTGACCTAGTGAAAAAAGTTAATCCTGATAGGTTGTCACTCAGAGAAATATTAAACGAGCTGGGGAATATTGTTGTCTGCATGGATGAAATAAATGGGAAGGGCGTTCATGATATATATTGCCATGTCAGAAAATATGGCACCATGAAAGCCGTTTTTCTATGTAATATAAGCAAAGAAGAGGCTTATAATGTGCGTTTTAAGTTAGATGAACCATATTATATAGAGGAATGGGATGCTGTAACTGGGGATAAAATTATCCTTACACCTTATGTATATAATGAACAAGTTTATGTTGATTTAGAATTTGAACCGGTAGGTTCTCATTTGCTAATTTTATATACTGATAAAAAGGTACAGCCTCTTATGTCGAAACGGTTGGACATCAAAAAAAATGTAAGGTCTTTAAAACTTTTTGATTGGAAAGGCAAAAGGACTGACTATAATGCACTGACTCTCAATAGATGTAGCATATCTCTTGATGGTGGAAATGCTTGGGAACCCGATGATAATGTTTTGATTATAGACGATGCCTTAAAAGACAGGTTGGGCCTTGAGAGAACCCACATCTTTTCTCGTCAACCGTGGATGTATACCGATGAAGAGAAAAATAGAAGGTATTCGCTAAAGGTTAAGTATGTTTTCTATGTAGGGGAAAAGCTTAAAGGTGATGTCTACGCAGCAGTTGAGTCTCCAGAAGTATTCAGTGTTTATGTAAACGGGAAAGCCGTCAGGTGTACAGGGAAGACATATAAGGACCGTGCATTTGTGATGTATGACATAAAGGATGCCATAGTGCCTGGAAGGAATGAGGTTATTCTAAATACCGACCAATATGGGCAGCTTACTGACCTTGAGAGTATATACATAGTAGGGGACTTTAAGCTACACAAAAGTACCCAGGGTTTTGTTCTAGTAAATGAAGATGAATATATATCGCCGGGAGATTGGACCTTGCAGGGATATCCATATTATTCGGGTTCTGTAAAATATTCTGCTGAGTTTAAAATGAACATCGATAGCGATTGTAGCCAAGTTGAACTTGAGCTAGGAGATTTTTGGGGAGTTGTAGCTAGCGTGACGGTCAACGGATGCCGGGTTGCTATACTGGGATGGAAACCTTACAGAGTTGACATAACGAGATATATAAATAACGGCAAAAATAGCATTATTGTAGAAGTTATGAACTCGCTGCAAAACCTTCTGGGGCCCCATCATTATTTGCCTGTGGAAGGTGTGGTAACGCCGGGATCCTTTTATTGCAAAGAGGATGTGAAATTTCAAAAGAGTGGCTTTAATGGAGAAGCTGTTATTAAAGTGTTTAAATAACCGATGACTTGATTTATAGTCCAAACTAAAATATGGTTCAAAAAGCATGAAAAAGACAGATAAAAGTAAAAGTATTCTATTTCCAGGGGATATAAATTATTATAAACAGTGGGGAGATGTTGTAAAAGTAAAAAAGCCGAGATTGGGCTTATAGGTTTTTGCTTATAGATAAGGTGAAGCAAGATGTTTGTGATGTTCGTAAGAAATCTAATGAAAGTTCATAAATGCGTTTGGTAAAAAACAATTGAGAAGGAAAGGTGAGTATTCATGGAGAATAAGAATATGCAATACTTAAAAATAAGCCAAAACCGCAGGTTTTTGATAAAGGAGGACGGCACACCGTTTTTCTGGCTCGCAGATACAGCATGGGAGCTCTTCCACAGGCTCAGCCGTGAAGACGCGGAATATTATCTATCAATCCGTGCGCAGCAAAAGTTTACGGTCATTCAAGCAGTTGCACTATCGGAATTTGACGGTCTGACTGTGCCCAATGCTTACGGAAGAGTGCCTTTATTGAGGAACAGCCGTGGGGAGTATGACCCTACGCTGCCCGATGTCTCGGCGGGGGATAACGGCTATAGTTACTGGGATCATGTGGATTACGTAATCGATAAGGCCGCTTCGCTGGGACTATACATAGCGCTGCTCCCTACCTGGGGCGATAAGTACAATAAAGCCTGGGGCAAAGGGCCGGTCATATTTGACGAGTACAACGCGA
>JAMNZI010000092.1 GCA_023622385.1 Bacillota bacterium
TGGACTCCAGTAGTTTGGCCATCCCCTCATCTTTAGCTCTTCTCAAAAGTAAATGATGCAAAATTTCAGAATCAATGGTAATATTATATTGAGCCACTTATCATCCCTCCAGTTAAGGTTTGGTTTGGTAATTTAATTCTAACTAGAGGGGTGGAAGTGACTCACCTCCTTTTTACACAATTTTATGGACTTAACTCACACTCTAACATAGAAGGGAAAACAGTTTACACAAAAATATTTACAACTCCCATTTAAAGCTGCTACCATTTCTTTTGTATCACATTTTTTGTTATCTGCAATAAAAATGACCTCCAAGAACATGTCTTGGAAGCCATTTTTGTCTACAGTTTGAAGCAGGGCTTTGCCCTGGTTCAAAGGAGTTAAAAAATCAATCTGTTATTGAGTTACATTGAAAATTAATTTATCCTGTTTATAAAAAGGCACAATAGATTTTTATAATTAAACCATAGTAAAAATTTCTTACATGGTTGGCATTTTGCGCTTTCGTTCAAATCATGCATAATTTCCAACTATGCTTCCACTACTTTTATTAAGTAACAAGCTTAATCTCACGACCAGCCTGTAATGGTTAATTTTTTGCCCAGTGCTTTCTATAATTGGTTATAATCTCTTCAGAGGTTGCTACCCCCGTAGTACCAATCTTTTTGACGACAACGCTAGCTCCCAGGTTCCCCATGAAAACCGCTTCATACTTCTGAGCACCGGCTCCTAAAACAAGCGAAAATACCGACAAAAATGCATCTCCTGCACCGCAAATATCCAGGGGAGGCGCCAAATTAACAGTGGGAACATAATATTTTTTGCCGGTAGCCTTTTCTACATAAACAGCCCCGCGATCTCCCAACGTAACACATACGTCATTTCCCTTCTGCATAGAAAAGGTTTCCGCAAATTCCAACAATTCTTCTATGGATAACTTTGAAGGTTCTTTCTGTATGCCCAAAGCCTTAAACATTTCTATATCATTGGGCTTCAAAATTACATCGGTAAAACAACCTATCCTTTCCCTGCTGTCCACTATCACCGTCAGACCATTTTTCGAAAGCTTCTCTATTTTTTCCCTGATTCTGGGAGTAATACACCCAAAGCGCATCTGATCGATTACGCAGAGTATGTCCACTTCTTCAGCCGCTTTTTCCAGTAATTTTATCAATTTATCCTCTTCTTCCCGACCAATCAGGCTAAAATTCTCAAAATCTATTCTGGGATCTTCATATTCAACGTCCGAAATTCCTCGCCTTAATGGTTTACAATATGCATTAGTAACCACTTTATCGCTTCTGATTAGGAAATCGGTAATTATCCCCCTTTTCTCCGCTTCCTTTATAAATAAATCGCCTCTCCAATCCTTACCGATAATGCTCAGCAAAAAAAACTTTTCGGGTTTTAAAGCCGCTATATTTGCAGCAACGTTGCCCGCAGCCCCCGGCGACATCCACTCCTCTACTACCGGAAGGGGAAAATGAGGAGTTTCTCTGGAAAGCTCGCTTTTTTTCATATCCGCTCTCCAGTATATATCCAGTGCTACATCTCCTATCACCGCTATTTTACTCTTTCTCAGCCAATGAAGAAGTTCCACTACCCTTTCATGTCCTATATCTTTTACAATCTCATACACCATCATCGATCCCCTTTTCTACATAAGACATCCTTGCGGTTAATTTTTTATATATATTAGGTATGGTGATCTTGTGATCTCCCCGGAAGTACCATCCTTTACCGCCGCGACTGGTGGGTCTGTTTACTATATTTTTTCTCGGCCTATAATAATAATGCGGATCATCATAACCTATCTTCTTTCTATAATCCCCCAAATCGATAAGATCAAAATTAGCAGTAGTAATGTTATAAGTTGGATATCCAAGATTTCTGGAAATAGAAAGAGCCTTCAAAAATACCTCCGGCCCTATCACAGCCGAGCCGAAATTTAAAAAGACACCTCCATTTAAACGTGATATGGAATAACAGAACTTTTGAAAATCAACCCCGCTCGTTTTCCCGATAGCAGCAAAATCGACAATGGGGTGCTGGTTATAAATATCCGTACCTATTGCTACGTGGTAAGTAGCAGGAACCCCGTTTTTATAGGCTTGATACAAAACACAATATTCCTTATAAGGGAATTTTTCCGCATGTCTTTCAATATATCTGGCCAAGCTTTCTCCAAATCCCCAGTCATTTCTGGCTCCTTCCTGAACAGCCTCGTTTATCCATCTGCAGGTCTCCTCCCACATTCCAAATGTTCCATCCTCTATAGCTGTAGGCACGTCTTCAGAAGTGCCACCGTTAAAAGCAAGCTCGAAATCATGTATGCTGGTAGCTCCATTACCTGCTATATGCGTAATATATCCCCTTTTAATAAGCTCAATTACATACCTGGATAAACCGTTCTTTATCACATGGGCTCCCATAAACCAGACGACAGGCCTTTTATTTTTTCTGGCCGTTATTATCCTTTCAATTAGCTCTTCTAATTCTTCTCCTCCCCAATCAGGCACCTTGGCTTCGTAGGGATCTATAATGTCCTTAATCTTCACCAAATCCTTCCTGCCTTTTACTGAATAAGTTTTTATATTAGCAAAATCTAACCTACCAGGTTTCTTAACATTGCGATCTTTCATACTTTTCTCCTCCCAGATAAGACGTTCAATTGGTAGACCTAAATAAAAGTCGAGGATTTCATCCCTTTCTGGTGCAATGTTCTACAATAACCAACAAATATTCCAAAAAAGGATTATGTCCTCTTGCAAGTCAATGCCTCTCCATATTATGAAAGCGCATGCCCCGGTTGTCGAACACGTTTTTGCCGAACAAAGAATAAAGAAATATATAAAAATCTATATAACCCCAATCGATTTTAAAATCTCTTCCTTTTCTGAAAAATCGCCTATTATTACGTGAGTACCTGCTTTTATAAGCCTTTCTCTCTTTACCAGATCTATTCCTCCCAGTTCACTCTCGTTACTTGCTACCCCAACGGTAAGGGCGCCAATTTTTCGCCCCAATTCAATTTCCACCTTTCCATCACCGAATATCAATATATTTTTACCTTCCAAATGCTGAACCGTCAGCAATTTATCGACTAAAATATCTTTGGAAGATATCATCTTGTTCACCGGTGCCCCTACAATCTCATCAAAAAATTGGTATACTCCCAAAATTTTGGTTTCTTCAATCACATCCTGGAGATCGGTACCGCTTGCTAGATAAATTTTTAAGTTTAATCCTTTCAAATAGCTCAAAAATTCTTTGCTTCCCTTTATTATATAATCCTCAGGCTTTTTCTCTCTTTTGAAAATGCTTTCAATCCTTTCGTTCACAACCATTTTCAATCTTCTATTGTACTCAGCCTTATATCTCCATGGATCGACTTCCCCCTGGCGAAAAGCTTTTTCTCTTTTTACCCTTTCGGCCAACCACTCCATTTGAAAAATAGTCTGGATACCCGTGGAATAGTGTATATATTCCCCAATTTCCCTGCTAACCTCATCAAATGGTAATCCCGCATCGGTAAGTACCTCTGTCATAAACTCCCTCATTATTTTTTCCCAACCGCTTCTAAGGGTTGAAATAGTCCCATCGAAATCAAAAACTACCGCTTTTATATCAAATTCATTAACATTTACAGGAATCAGTACTTCCATCCCTACACACCTTTCA
>JAMNZI010000162.1 GCA_023622385.1 Bacillota bacterium
AGTTTCTAAAAAACAAGGACAGCTTTGATGACCAATATCTGTATGACCAAGATGTAACTGCTTATTTTAATGCCATTGCTCACAGCCTGGTTTTTCCCGATGAAGAAGAGCAGGCTGGCATTGTTGATAATCTGCGAAGCATTGATGATGTCATAAGGTTCGGCGTTCAGATTGAAAAGGACTCCATACTTTTATACACCCAGATGATCATCTCTTCAAAATTGACTGAAGCCAAGGATGCTTTTCGCAGGCTGCTTAAGGAAGAAAAGAGGCATCTTATTGACCTTCAGGCATATCTTAAATGCGAATAGAATGCTGTGGAGTTGTGATTGCCTGGCATTTAATTTGGATAGCAGCTGGAATGCCAGGTTTTTATTTTGGACAGTTTAACATTTATATGGCAAATTTCGCTTGTCTTTTCAACATTGGGCGAAATATTTAAAGTGATATTAAATTTTTACGTTCGCAGGAGGGCTATATTATGTGCGTAAGGTATTT
The DNA here is from genome assembly GCA_023622385.1 of Bacillota bacterium. Taxonomy (GTDB): domain Bacteria; phylum Bacillota; class Clostridia; order Caldicoprobacterales; family Caldicoprobacteraceae; genus Caldicoprobacter. The sequence goes on from JAMNZI010000162.1 coordinate 499, forward strand.
GCTTGAAACCGGGATAGAAGAGCTGGTGCGCAACTATAGAGCCCAATGGGTGGATGAAAAGCTAAAGGATTGCCATACGGGCGACTTTTATCCAAGACAAAGCGCTCCGATAGTGGTGCAGCAGAGGACCAGAACCATAACATCCGGGGTATGGGGTTTTGATTATCCCTCTAAGAAGAAGGTGGTGGCCAATGCTCGAGCTGAAACCATCCTGGAAAGGCCAATGTTTAGGGATGCCGCGCGCTATAACAGGTGTATAGTCCCTGCCAATTGGTTTTATGAGTGGAAGAGCCAAAATACAGGGAAAAAGGAGAAATACAGGATAGGCCTTCGGGGTGAGGGCATAATGTCCTTGGGAGGTCTGTACAAGCTATCCTTTGAGCAAGGATCTGGGGCAAAGCTTTTATTCGTCATCATAACCACCGATGCAGAAGGAGATGTCAGAGAAGTACACCCGCGGATGCCGCTGATTATTAGCAGGGAATTGGTGGATTTATGGTTGAGTAGGGATACGCCTGTAGAGGTTGTGGAAGAAATATTGAGGGGTAAAATGGATGTCAGGTTTATGGTTGAAAAATGCGAAGATGAAAAGGATGACGGCCAGGCTAGCAAAGGTATGCGTGGGGAGCAGATTAAGATGTTTTAGATGGATTTTATAAAGCATCGTTAGTTTTTGTAGATGTAACAACAAAACTCTTTGAGAAAATTAAAAAATTTTTCTCTTTTTTTATAAAAAAAGAAGGATTTTTTTAATTCATGTAGAATATATATATTACCGAATCCAAAAACGAAGAGGGATGCAAATGGATGTAGCAAATGAACTGCTCTTGAAGTTAGAACACGGGTTGATAGTATCATGCCAAGCGCTGGAGGGAGAGCCACTTCATAGCCCTTTTATAATGGCAAGAATGGCAAAGGCAGCAGAAATGGGAGGAGCAGTAGCCATAAGGACCAATGGATATGATGAGATAGTGGCCGTAAAAAAAGAGGTTAATCTTCCCGTGATAGGGCTTGTGAAAAGGAAATATGAAGGATATGCCCCTTATATAACGCCTACCATAGATGAAGTGGAGCAGGTGGTAAGGGCTGGAGCAGAAATAGTAGCTGTCGATGCTACAAAATCCATAAAGCCGTATGGTTTAAGCACGGAAGCTTTTCTGAAAGAGATAAGGAAGAGATATCCCGATATATTGGTTATGGCTGATATATCAACTTATGAAGAGGGAATTAAGGCAGCGGAGTTAGGCTTTGATTTGGTGTCTACGACGCTGTCTGGGTATACAGAGTACAGCCCCCATGGAGATGACCCGGATTTTGAACTGATAGAGAGATTGGCAAAGGAGATCAGCGTGCCCCTTATTGCAGAAGGCCGTATATGGGAACCATGGCAGGCTTTAATGGCTCTTGAAAAAGGGGCGTATGCTGTAGTGGTGGGGACAGCCATAACAAGACCGCAAGAAATTACTAGAAGATTTGTAGAGTGTATAAGGAATAGCAAGGGGGTAATAGAACTTGCAGGAGCAAAACGGCGTCATTCTAAAGATAGAGAGCTTATATAACTCGCTCACCAAAGCGGAGAAGAAGGTTGCCGATTACGTATTGGAAAATGCCGAGAATGTAATCTATTTTTCCATTACAGAGCTTGCTGAAAAATGTAACACCGGTGAGACTACGATTGTTAGATTCTGCAGACGGATAGGTCTGTCAGGTTTCCAGGAGTTTAAGCTAAATCTTGCAAAGGATGTAATAAGACCGGAGACCAGTATACATGAAAATGTTTCGTTTGATGACCCTCTTGAAATACAGTTACAGAAGATAACTAACGAAAATGTTCTGGCAATTTCCAATACCACCAAGCTATTATCTTTAAAAGAGATAGAGAGGGCCGTGGATACTATAGTGAATGCACAAAGGATAGATTTCTATGGGGTAGGGGCATCGGGATATACGGCGCTGGACGCTAAATATAAGTTCATGAGATTGGGATTGAACGTCCATGCTGATTTAGATCCTCATATTCAAGCTATATCAGCAGCTAATCTCAAAGAAGGAGATGTAGGCATAGGTATATCTTTTTCGGGTAGTACGAAGGATACGGTGGCGACATGCCGGCTAGCCAAAAAATCTGGGGCAACCGTCATCTGTATTACCAACTATGCGAGGTCACCCATTACTACGGTGGCCGATATAGTGCTTTTGACATCTGCAAAAGAAACACCTCTGAGAAGTGGTGCCTTAACTTCCAAAATTGCACAATTGCATGTATTAGATATCTTATACACAGCGGTAGCGATAAGGCTAAAGGATAAAGCGGTTCAGGCCCTTGACAAAACTGCAAAAGCGGTTCTGGATAAGCTGTATTAAATGGGGTAAACAGTTAAGGGAAGTTGAAGGGATGAGCTGTGAAGAAAAAAGTTATAGGAATAGATATTGGAGGCACGAAAATACTGGGCGGTATAGTCGAAGAGGATGGAACTCTTTTGGGAATCAAGCAGGTTGATACCCAGGCTGAAAAAGGCAGAGAGTTTATCTTGTCCAATTTATTTAAACTTATAGATGACCTTATTGCGGAAGCCGGGAAGGTAGATGCCATAGGAGTTGGGAGCGCTGGAAAGATTGACTGCGAAAAAGGCATTGTTGTGTACGCAACAGATAATCTGCCAGGCTGGATGGGATTAGCACTCAAAGACGTATTGGAGGACCGGTATAAAGTAGAGGTCGCGGTGGACAATGACGTAAATGCAGCTGTTTTAGGAGAGATGTGGTTGGGAGCCGGAAGAAGCTACAGAAACATCATGATGATGACTATAGGTACGGGTGTAGGAGGGGCTATCGTCATCGATGGCAAGCTGATAAGGGGTAGCCATTGGAGTGCAGGTGAAATAGGACATATGATTTTGATCCCACGAGGAAGGCAGTGCAATTGTGGCCGACAAGGATGTTTGGAGCAATATGTGTCGGGCACGGCTTTATACAAGCGGTATAATGAAATCAGCAATTCTTTGAAGATAAAAAACGCTAAGCAGCTGTTTGAACTGTATAAACATGGAGACGAAATAGCGAGAAAGGTAATAGACGATTTCGTCGAATTGCTTTCAATATCTATTATGAGCATAAGGAATATATTGGATCCAGAAGTCTTTATCATAGGAGGAGGGATAATAGAATCAAAGGCAATGTTTGGTGCAGCCAAGTTACCCTTTGCATAGCGGCACAAAGCGTTGAGGTGGGAGGGGAGGTTTTTGTTCAGAATATTATACTTGCCATTGGACGAACGGCCTTGTAATTATCTATATCCGGTTAGGATTGCTGAACTATTAGATGACATCGAGGTAGTTAGACCTGATATAGAACACATGGGACGAAAGAAAAAACCTGCTGATATAGAATATTTGATGTCTTTTTTAGAAAAAGAAGCAAGTTCATGTGATATAGCTATCATTTCATTAGATCTGCTATTGTATGGGGGCATTGTTCCGTCGCGTCTTCATAATTTCACCGTTGATCAGGCAAAAGAAAGATTACACAAGTTGAAAGATATAAAGAGAAATAATCCGCATTTGAAGATATATGCAAATAATCTCATAATGAGGGTCCCGGATTACAACTCTTCTGATGAGGAACCCGATTATTACGAGGAATATGGACAGGATATTTACATGTATTCCTGCCTTACAGACAAGATCCAAAAAGGTGAAGCAACGGAAGAGGAGAAAAAGCTGTTTGAAGCGTTAAAGGGGAAAATACCGAAAGAGTTTATAGAGGATTATGTAAGGCGGAGGAAGGTTAATGAAGCCATAAGCGAAATGGCTGTGGAAATGGTAAAAGATGGGGTAATTGATTTTTTGACAATTCTACAAGAGGATTGTAGCGTGTACGGGTTTTTTGCCATTACCCAGAGAAAGCTGGCAGCTCTCATTCGAAAATACGAATTATGGGATCAAGTCTATATTCACCCTGGCGCTGATGAAGTGGGCTGTACCCTGATGGCTCGTGCCATTAATAAGAGCAGGGGCTGGCTGCCAAAGGTTTATATCCGTTACAATTCTGAAATAGGATCCAGGACTATTCCGCTGTATGAAGATCGCCCCCTGTGCGAGAGCATTAAATCCCAAGTAATCACTGCAGGCGGGGTGATCATACACGATGAAAGCGCGGCAGACTATATATTGTTTGTAAATGCTCCGGCGGACAAGATGAAAGAAAGCATACATGCCAATGATATGTATGACAACTCCTATGAGCGCATGAGAAATATAAGGGAGATGATTGAAGCCTTACAGTATTATGTCGCCCAAAATAAACCTTGTGCAGTAGCAGATGTGGCGTATGCCAATGGCGGGGATGGGGATCTGGTGAAATTGCTTTCCAAGAAAGAACTGTATTATAAATTGTATGGATATGCAGGGTGGAACACCTGCGGCAACACTCTGGGCACGGTGATAGCCCACAGTATGATAGCGGTACAAGGAAAATGCCTTGAATCACCTAAACATCAAAGATTTCTGTTGGAGAGATTTCTTGAAGATTGGGCTTATCAAAGCGTTTTTAGGAGCAAGATTACCAACGAGATTTTACCAAGTCTTGGACTCAACTATTTCTGGTTAGGAGAGCAACAAGACAAAATAGTGTCAATCCTGAGAGAAGAATTTCAAAACGTTATGGAAAGGTATTTCCCAAAATATAAGGATTACAATTTGCAAATAGAGCGCGTTTATATGCCCTGGAACCGAATGTTTGAAGTAGGACTTGAAATAGGCATTAAGGATTGAAAGAAGGATTGCGTATATGAAACTAAACTATATAGAACTAAAAAAGGAAGTTCCAATAAGAGAAGAAAAATATGATGTGGTGGTAGTAGGGGGAGGAACCGCCGGCACTGTAGCTGCAATTTCAGCCGGCAGGGAGAGGTTAAAGACCCTGGTGGTAGA
>JAMNZI010000047.1 GCA_023622385.1 Bacillota bacterium
TAGGGGGTATGCTTTCCTGCCAAAATAATATTGGTGTCGTGAACCAATCTAACAACCGGGACAGTTTCGTTTAATATATCGAAGTTTGCTGTCCCTGTAACTGCTGCAATGACGTGGGATGGAGTAAACATTCCGAAAGTATAACCGTCCCTCTCCTGATTTGCTAAATACTCAGCACCCTTGATTCCACCGGCTCCTTCGACGTTCTGGATGTTTATGGGTACGCCCAGTTCTTTTTCAGCTAAGGGAGCCCAAGCTCTAATAGTTGTATCCGTTCCGCTGCCAGGGCCGAAAGGTATTATTATTTCAATAGGCCTTTCAAATACCCATTCGGCTGCTTCCCCTTCAGCTTCACCTTCAGGTGGAGTAGCTTCCTGCTTGCCTCCGCAAGCTACCAAGGAAAGTGATAGTACTAAAACCAAGCCAAACAGTAAGAGCTTATTTCTCACACTTATCATCTCCTTTTATTATTTTAGGGATAATACTAACAGCATTTGGAAGAACCGATATTATGTTGGGCTCTTTTATGCGAAATGCCATATCTAGGGCATCCTGGAGGTCTTGTGCCCATCCCAACATCATTTCGTTCAGCTCTTCCCCATTTAAGCACCGCGAAACAACAATTATTCTGCCTTTGCACATTGCCCTTGCGTACATGAATGCCTTGTTGCTTCCCACATCATATCCTTCCCTCTTAAACCTTTCTATTACTTCTTCAGGGCTATCGGATTCAACAAGCCAATCCTTAAACACACCTTCTCCTATACCATCTTTACATTCTGCCACAAGAATAAACACGCAACCTGGCTTACCTATTAGTTCTGCAACTGACAATGCCTTTTGTGCTTGATAAAGATTGGTATCCCTTGGATACCCCCCTGGAGATGTAATAACTATATCTGCCTTTTCTTCGATACTTACTTCACTAACCCCCTTGCATATATCAACCCCTTTTCTATGTGCTTCTATTAAATCACCTGCCACGAAGGCAATATTTTGTTTATGGGGATTTTGAACAGCATTTACGATAAACTTCACATTCACTTTCTTTGCAACCTCTACAGCTACTTCGTGAAAAGGATTGCCGTATATAAACCCCATGGCAGGTTCATAAGGCCTGATGGGAAGCGAGTGATGGATTTTTAATGTTTTAAATCCCGCTAAGCCGGGGACTATGCTCTTGCGTCCGCCGCTGAAGCCAGCTGAATGGTGAGGAGCAATGAGACCAGTTGATATGCAAAATGTACATTCTGTCAGAGCTTTGTTGACATATATGGGAACATTGTATATAGATTCTCCTAAATAGACCAAATTTTTATCGTCTTTACAATCATGCATGATGATTTCAAAATCGTCGACCACATCCTCGCCCAGAATATCTATTAATTCAGTTCTGCTAGACCCTCTGTGACTACCTGTTGCTATAACAAATTTAATCTGCCCTTTATCTAGACCCTTGTTTCTCAATCTTTTTAGTATTTCTTGCACTATTAATTTATTAGGACCCGGTCTTGTGTGGTCGTTAACCACGATTAGAACCTTATCATCTAGACTAACTAAGTCTTCCAACTTAGGAGAACCTATAGGCTTGTCCATTGCATCAAAAAGCATTTTCTCTTCATCTAATCCGATATCTGTACCTTTATAATCTATGTATTGGACCTTCACTTCCTCAGACACAAATGCAGACACATGCTCTTTTCCATAAGGGACGGTTATTTTTTTCATAAAATCTTTCCTCACCAGATAAAAGTTAAATCAGGGCATTCTTCTATATTTAGTATCTTCTCTGTCATATTTTCGGCATCATCGTATCCTACTTTCAAAAGGGGTATTACTTTATTCTTTACAGCTTTTTTAGACATGGGATTGTAGACACTTCCTAGAGCATCTGCAACTTCAGCCGTATACTCTGTTCCATCAAAGAGTCTCAGGGTGCTTTTGCAACCCCAGTGTTCGGGATATCTGTTGGTAAACTCCTCATTTGGTAGTACGGTAACTTTTCTGAGTAATTCCCTGACTTTGGCCCCTGCTATATTTTCTAACTTAAAGTCTTCTAGGGTGACATTCCCCTTTAGAAAAGCAACGGCGAAAGTATAAGGCGCAGAGAATTTGGCTTCCGTCGCAGTTTTTGGATTCTTGCTTCCTTCAGTCACCCCGCACTGCATGTAGCCTACTTGATAAGTTTCTACTATAATTTCATCAATAGCATTAACATCTATATCGTATTCCTCTCTAAGTTTAATTGCAGAATCGATGACACAATGGGTGCTCCTGCAGCAGGGATAGGGTTTGTTATCTACATTAAGTATTTCATAGACTGACCCTAAATCTTTGGAAACCAGTGATAAATCATATTCGTCGGACATTGCTCTAAACAGGCTACCGTCCTTGGCAGTCAAAATACTTCTGGGTCCTGTCATCCCAGACCTGGCAAGCACTGCGGCTTCAGCGCCAGATTGGGCTGCCCTCGCAGGATGCAAGATTTTGGAACTTGCACTGTCCTCCAAAAATGCCCATAATCCAAAAGATTGGGTCCCTGCCATTCCAAGGGCATATACCGTCTTTTCTACATCTAGCTTTAATAGTTTCGATGCCACGGCTGCTGCTCCGAATGTGCCGGCTGTAGAGGTTACATGCCAACCTTTTTTCCTATGGCTTGATACTCCAAAGCCCATTCCTATCCTCGACATAGTTTCGTAGCCGCATATGACCGCTTCCAATAATTCTGAACCGGATAGGTATAAAGCTTGAGCTAGACATATTCCGGTAGGTACAACTACGGTGCCAATGTGAGTTTTAGACTTTGTATGCACATCATCCAATTCCAACCTGTGACCCATCAGAGCATTTAAGAATATGCCCTGAAACAGTGGCATTTTAATGTTTTTTCCCCATATATTGACCTGATTTTCATTTGGGTAGTAAAGCTTATACTCTTCAACGATCGATTCTATTAATTCGTCTTTACAGGCCCCTACTGCAGCCCCAAAGGAGTCTAAAATACATATTTTTGCCGCATCTACCGCTTCAGAAGGGGCATTGTCAAGTTTAAAATTCACTATGAATTCAGCTAATTTCTCTAACTCATTCACTTTTCACCCCACCAAATTATATAGTTTTCGATCAATTTTTTATTTAATTACTTTATAAATCAGATATGTATGCAAAATTGTATACAATTTCCCTTCGTATAAAATTATATATCATAATTTTCTGTTAATCCAATAGGACTTATATATGCTTAATATAGGAAATAACTATAGGTCTATTCTCACAATAATTATAAGCTTGAATTTTCGCTATATAGGGGTATTTGTCTTTTATTCAGATTCCTTTGAGTGTAAAATGGAATAGTATGCAGTAATATTTCCATATCAAAAAGCATATAGCAGCATTCCATTTTTAGGTATTGACAAAACCTATGGTATTCATAAACAATTAGTATTGGACCTGTTTCCGTTTAAACTGTACAATATTGTATAAATACAAAATTTACTAAAAACGATGGGAGGACTGGATATTGATCAAACTTGTCGATGGCGAGCGAGCTTCCCGGCGACTTTAAGTGGACAAAGCCCGAAGGAGGGCTGTTCGTCTGGTGCACGCTGCCCGAGAGGC
>JAMNZI010000182.1 GCA_023622385.1 Bacillota bacterium
GAGCGCTCTGCGCAGGAGCGCATACGGGAGGCACAGCAGGAGGCGCAGCGCCAGGCTGAGGCCATGCTGGAGCAGGCCGCGAAACAGATAGAACAGGAGCGAGAACAGGCGATTGAGGCGCTTAAAGCGCAGGCAGCCGACCTGGCTGTCGAGCTAGCTTCAAAGGTCATACAAGGCCATATAACCCCTGAACAGAACAAGGCAATAATTGAGAAATTCCTAGAGAAGGTGGAAACATGATGACAGCAAACGTTGAAACAGGGACCTTATGGTCTGCTTTTCCACTGGATGAGGCAATTATAGCGCAGATAGAAGAAAGATTCTCGGCTTTTTTAGGCAAAAAAGTAAAGCTCATTTTAAAGGTGGAGCCTGAAATAATAGGTGGGATTATAGTAGCCATTGGCGACAGGATATACGACGGAAGCTTAAAAGGCCAGCTTAATAAGATGAGGGAACACCTGCTGGGGCTTCAAAAAGGGGATATGGTTGACCTGGGGATTGACCTTAAGTCCTCGGGCCAGCTCATCAATATGGAATCTGTTGGCGAGTTTATTCGAGACAGGATTCAGGAATACGAGCAGGAATTTGATGTTGAAAACGTGGGCTGTGTAATACGTTCAGGGGATGGCGTGGTATTAGTCAGCGGGTTGGGCGATTGCAGGTATGGTGAGCTTCTGAGGTTTGAAGGCGATGTATTCGGTATCGCTTTTAATCTTGAAGAGGATACCGTGGGTGCAGTATTGCTTAACAACCAGAATTCGGTAATGGAGGGAACGACGGTTTACAGCACTGGCCGGATTGTCCAGGTACCGGTAGGCGAGGGTTTACTTGGCAGGGTGGTCAATCCTCTGGGACAGCCCCTCGATGGAAAAGGCCATATTCGCGCTGAGGGCTACAGAGAGATTGAGCAGAAGGCTCCCGGCATATATGAAAGGGATGTGGTAAACCAGCCTTTGCAGACCGGCCTGCTGGCCATAGACTCTATGATACCCATTGGAAGAGGTCAGCGACAGTTGATCATAGGCGACCGCCAGACGGGAAAGACCGCTATTGCCCTGGACACGATAGTCAACCAAAGGGATAAGGATGTAATATGCGTGTATGTAGCCATCGGTCAAAAGGCTTCCACGGTATCCCAGGTTGTCAACACCTTAAGGGAAATGGGAGCCATGGATTATACCATTGTGGTTTCTGCAACAGCAAGCGATTCAGCACCCATGCAGTACATCGCCCCTTATGCAGGCTGTGCTATGGCGGAGTACTTCATGTACAAGGGGAAGGACGTACTCATCGTCTATGACGATTTGACCAAGCATGCTATAGCATACAGGACGCTGTCGTTGCTCCTGCGCCGTCCTCCGGGCCGCGAGGCCTATCCTGGAGATATCTTTTATTTGCATTCCCGCCTTTTGGAGCGTTCAGCCAAGCTGAGCAAAGAAAAGGGTGGTGGGTCGTTGACGGCGCTACCGATCATAGAGACCCAAGCGGGAGATATATCTGGCTATATACCTACCAACGTGATCTCCATAACCGACGGCCAGATCTTCTTAGAAGATGAGCTGTTCTTTGCGGGTATCAGGCCAGCTGTAAACGTGGGATTGTCGGTTTCAAGAGTAGGAAAGGCGGCCCAGATTAAAGCCATGGCCAAAGTTTCAGGTACTTTGCGGCTGGAGCTTGCGCAGTACCGTGAATTGCAGGTATTCTCCCAGTTCAGCTCAGAGCTTGATCCATCCACGCAGGAGCTGCTGGCACAGGGGGAGAGAATAACCGAGATACTCAAGCAGGAGCAGTACCAGCCAATGGACGTGGCGCATCAAGTCGTACTTCTATACGTAGTTACCAGGAAGATGCTTCTGGATGTACCGGTAAACAGAATCCAGGAATTCAAACAGCAGTTTATCGAGTATATTGATTGCTATCACAGAAATGTTATTGAAAACATACGCAAGACCGGCGATATAACTGAAGAGGATATGGCCGAGATAGAGGCTGCTGTGAAGGATTTTAAACAAGCATTTTTGAAGTAAAATATGTGCAGGTGGTATCTTTATGTACAGCGTGATTGAAATCAAGCGCAGGATCAGGACCATACGTCAAACGCGCCAGATAACTAAGGCCATGTACCTCATCGCTTCGTCCAAGCTCAGCAGGGCCATGGAAAAATACAGAGCCAATCACGTATACTTCGAAAAGATACGCTCTACTCTGAAGGATATCATAGTGCATAGCCATGAAATCGACCATCCTTTTTTTGTGCCAAGGGGAAATGAAAGAGCCACCTATCTGGTTATTGCGGGAAATAAAGGGCTGTGCGGGGCTTATAACCACAACGTGCTTCAGACAGCCCTCTCGCACATACAACAGCACAGTGGAACTGTTGATATATTTGTAGTTGGACATGTAGCCCGCGATTTTTTCAAGAGAAAAGGCTATAACGTCAACGATGATTTTTTGTATGCAGCAGAAGACCCGAGTTTTCACTATTCAAGGGATATGGCCGAGCAGCTGATAGATGCCTATAGCCAAAACAGGATGGATGAGCTGTACATTGTCTACACCCATATGGAATCTACGGTGAAGCAGACCCCGAGGGTTATAAAACTGCTGCCGGTTGAACTGTCGGCTTTTCTAGACGTCAGCCTTGATGTAGAGTACCGCGCCGATATACTGTATCACCCATCGCCAAAGGCGGTGCTGGACCTGCTGATCCCCAAGTATCTGCTGGGATTCATATATGGGGCGTTGATACAGTCTTTTGCCAGCGAGCAGCAGGCCAGGATGATGGCAATGGATACCGCTACAAAGAATGCCGATGACATGATAGCCGAGCTGCAGATCAAGTATAATCAGGCACGGCAGGCCGTTATCACCAATGAAATTTCCGAAATAATGGGTGGTGTAGCCGCTCTCGAGTGAAAGCTTCCTCGACAAAGGAGATGAGATATAGATGGAATACAAAAATAAGGGAAAGGTCGTTCAAATCGTCGGTCCAGTTATTGATATACAATTTGAGTCCGAAGATGTGCCAGCTATACTCAATGCTGTTAAGATAATGGACGGTTCCAGGGTGGTATGGGCTGAAGTGTCTCAGCATCTTGGAAATCGCAAGGTACGCTGCATTGCCCTTGAAGCCACAGATGGCTTAAAAAGGGGACTGGAAGCGTATGATACGGGGACTCCTATTTCGGTGCCCGTGGGTAAAGAGGTGTTGGGCAGGGTTTTCAACGTTTTGGGGGAACCAATCGATGGCAAGGGGCCTGTAAATGCGCAGGAAAGGGTTCCAATTCATCGCCCCGCACCGCCTCTTGAACAACAACGGCCGGCCACCGATATACTGGAAACTGGAATCAAGGTCATAGACCTGCTTGCTCCATATCCCAAAGGGGGCAAGATTGGGCTGTTTGGCGGAGCCGGCGTGGGAAAGACTGTGCTCATCATGGAGCTCATACACAACATCGTCACCCAGCACGGCGGCGTTTCGGTGTTTACAGGTGTGGGTGAGCGTACCCGTGAAGGGCATGAACTGGTAAGCGAGATGACGCAATCGGGCGTTCTGAATAGGACTGCTCTGGTGTTTGGCCAAATGGATGAACCACCGGGTGCCAGGATGCGGGTGGCG
>JAMNZI010000077.1 GCA_023622385.1 Bacillota bacterium
ACATCGTTGGTCTTGCCGCATACACCTCTTAACGTGCATCCCATACCCTTTGCCGCTTCCTGGCATTGATTGCAAAACATATTCATAAATTATCAACCTCCTATTAACTATTGGTCTAAAGTATTTTAATCGATAGCGATTGCCCAAAGGCATTTTTAAAAAAACGCTTTACCTTTAAACGGTTTGTCTTTCGTCCATATAAGCAATGCCTGCCTTATAAGGGGTTCCCGGATGAGCATTCCACACTGGCTTTAGTTGCCCGTTATCTTTTCGAACTATTAACTTGCCTGTCTTAACTGGTCGGCATCCATTTTGCTTTAGTCTTCAATGATGTGCCCGTCTATCGAAACGGTGACTACGCGCCATGGGATGATCTTGCCGCTCCTTGCAATGGCATCCCTTACCGCGTATGCAAGGCCACTGCAACAGGGAACTTCCATCTTGAGGACTGTGATGCTCTTTATGTCATTGTACTTCAGGATATCGGTCAATTTATCGGAGTAGTCCACATCGTCCAGCTTGGGACACCCTATGAGCGTGATCTTATTGCGCATGAAATCCTGATGGATGTTGGCATAGGCATATGCCGTGCAGTCGGCCGCCACCAGCAAGCTGGCATTTTGGAAGTAGGGTGCGTTGGGCGGTACCAGCCTGATCTGGCATGGCCACTGGCGCAGCTGCGACTCAGCTGGTGCAAATATGTGCTGCTGTGTCGGCGTTTCGGATGGCCTTTCCATGGTTCTAATATGTGTTCCCGGGCAGCCGTATGGTAGAGTACCTTCAATATTTTGCTTCATGCGTTGCCGGACCGCCTCCTCATCAAAGGGTTGAGCTTCCCGCTCCTCGATGGTGATGGCACCCATGGGGCATTCGGGCAAGCAGGCACCCAGCCCGTCGCAATACGAGTCGGACACCAGGGTGGCTTTGCCATTGATGAGCTGTAGAGCGCCCTCGTGGCAGGCATCTATGCACAGCCCGCAGCCGTTGCACTTTTCCTGGTCGATTTTCACGATCTTTCTTATCATGTTTTCATACCTCCTTTTTGTATCCGGCCTTTTCGAGAGACCATCGTAGTTTTATCCTACAATTGCCTTCGTTTGTAATCGTCATGGCCTCGTTATAGCTCCTATAAAATTTACAATTTACGATGCCATTCATGGTGTGCTTTTTTGCACTGTTGTCTTGCCGCGGCTATTATATTATAATTACAACTATCATGTCGGTATCTGATGTTACCAAAATCGAAGGGTGATAATATGCAATTGGAAAGCTATGTAGAAGTGCTTTCAAAGGCTGAATTGTTTAAAGGATTTGACAAGGAAGAAGTTATCTTAATGCTTAAGTGCCTTGAACCAACGGTAAGGGAGTATCATAAGGGTAATTATTTGGCCATAGCTGGGGAAAAGTTCCATGGTTTGGGCATCATGTTGGAGGGGGAAGCGGCAGCCTACAAAGAAAATATGGCTGGTACCAGGGTGATGATGGTGCTCCTTGAGCCGGGGGATGTATTTGGGGAGATTGTGGCTTTTTCCACCGAGTCCCAGTGGCCCGTCACCGTTGAAGCCCAGCAGCCCTGTAAGGCGCTTTTCATAAGCCGCCATAAGATTGTTGGCGAGTGCAGGCGTGCCTGCCCATGGCATAGAAAGCTTATAGAGAACATGCTTACTATGGTATCCGAACGTGCCATTGCCTTAAGCAAAAAGGTGGACTATTTGTCCATAAAGAGCATACGGGGTAAGATAAGCACGTATTTGCTGGAGCAGTATAAAAGGACAGGAAAGACCACCTTCATGTTGCCCATGAATCGTAACGCCCTGGCCGATTTTTTGAACGTGTCGCGGCCTTCCCTGTCAAGGGAGATGTGCAGTATGAGGGATGAAGGGATCATAGATTTCCACCGCGCTTCGGTGCGAATCAAGGACCTTCAGGCGCTCAAAAATATGGCGCAGTGAGAGAAATTTATGCGGTCTACAGTAAGGGGCTGTATTCCTGGCTTGATGGCGCTGAAGTCCCCTTTTGTTCCATGTACTGGTGGAGGATTTCCCCTACTGTGGTGACCCCGGCTTGTATTTTTTCGGAATTTACCGCGGCGAAACTCAACCTGAAATGGCGTGTGTCGTGAGCTTGGTGATAAAACAGAGAGCCCGGAGTAATGAGCACTCCTTTTTTGAGGCAACGGGCATACACCTCTTGATCGCTGTATCCAGGAGGCAGTTCAAACCATACATGCAGCCCTCCGCCTGGGGCTTTGTATTTTACGCTCTCCGGAAAGCTTTTCTTTACAGCCTGTAGGAAGGTTTCATATCTCTTTTTATACTTCTGTTTCATGTGCTTTATATGCTCTTCCCATATGTTCTCCCTCAAGTACAGGTCAAAGGTACGCTGTATGAGGCCGGATGTCGAGATGTCCGAAGTGTGCTTGGCCGTAATGACCCTGCTGCGTAAGGCTTGGGGCACTACCATAAACCCCAACCTCAAACCGGGCATAAATATCTTGGAAAAGCTCTTGATATATATGACCATCTGGTGTGTGTCAAGGGCTTTTAAGGGCAGGGGTTGCTCATGGGCAAATGACAGTTCGCTCAATGAGTCATCCTCTACTATAAAGGTCTTGTGCTTCCGGGCCACTTGGAGTATTTGTGTTTTTTTGGCGTGGGAATATGTATAGCCGGTTGGGTTTTGGAAATAGGGCATGACGTATATGAATTTGGGATGATATGCCGACAGCATTTCGTTAAGCTTTTCAAGGTCAATGCCATCCTCCTGTATGGGTATCTCCACTATCCTGGCTCCCCTTGATTTGAAGGCTTCCAGAGCGCCTCTATAGGTCGGGCTTTCTACAAACACGCAGTCGCCGTATTCGATAAGGGCTTTGGAGATGATGTCTATTCCCTGTTGGGCTCCCGATATCACATGTACGTCATCCGTTAGAACGTTTATTGAAAATTTCTCCAGATAATGGCATATCGATTCCCTTAAGGGTTGGTAGCCCTGAATCTGATGGTAACCGAATGCCTGCCCCTTGTCCCTATCCAATACCTTGTTGATGAGCATTTTAAAGCTGTCCACGGGAAACAAATCGGGTGTAGGTGTAGTGCTGGCAAGGTTTATGGCGTTTTCGCTTACTTGAACCTGCCCTTTCTCCATCATCTGCAGGTGTTCGTCCTCTTCCTGATGACGTAGCTGCGGTTCATATCTGGTTGGCGAAGCCACATATGTTCCGCTGCCGACTATAGAATAGGCCAAACCTTCGCTTTCAAGCCTTTTATATGCGTGTACCACCGTTATGGTGTTGACTCCCAGTTGCTGCGCCAGCTTTCTTATGGGAGGGAGCTTTTCGTTTGGCTTTAAAACCCCTTCTGCAATCAGGTTCTTGAGCTGAATGAAAAGCTGGATATACAAAGGCGTTGGGAGATTGTCATCGAGGTATATGGACATTTTGTCGTTCATAGGTCCAATTCTCCTTTCTTTCGTTTTATAAATCTTTTACACTTCTTTTATCCGATGTCTCAGGCTTTTGATCTCGTAAAAAATTTCCTGTTTGCGTATTGACAGCATAACACTTGCTGTGCTATTAATAACAATAACAATACAATTATACAATAATA
>JAMNZI010000230.1 GCA_023622385.1 Bacillota bacterium
AACCAGCCAGGAAATCAGGTTGGCGCAAAAATATCGGTATGAACAGGGCAAGCATGTCATCCCGGTGCCGACCTTCGAGATACGCAAGGACTTCTCGGGCTATTTCATTGATCCGCTGAAGATATTCAGAATCGCCGGCAAGGGCAAGAGGCTGGAAGCGGTGGAGAAGACGGTGGTGCGTCCCACTTACAGCTACATGGGCAGGTTCTATATTGCCGATACCGCTATCGAGTCCATTGCAGCGTACAACGCTCAAAAGGTGGAGGGCGTAGTAAGGGTTTTAAATACTACCCTTACCAGCAGAGATGACGGGCTGATAATATACATTGATGTGGCAGTGAGGTACGGCTATAAAATACACGTGGTGCTGGAAGAGGTACAATCTGTGGTGGCTAAGGATGTGGATATATTGACGGGCATAAATGTGATTGCCGTAAACGTCACGGCACGGAATCTGGTGGTTTGAGGCAATGTTAAACCAGTAAGAAGGGGGAAATATGGATGTATGCTATTTTGAAGAAGGAGAAGCTGGCCCCGGGGATATGGCTGATGAAGGTGGAGGCGCCGTTTGTGGCACGAAGGGCTATGCCCGGGCAGTTCATAATCCTGCGCGTGAAAGAGGGAGGGGAGAGGATCCCCTTGACCATAGCCGATTACGATAGGCAGCAAGGTTGGGTTACCATCATCTTTCAGGAAGTCGGGTTGACCACCCGCCTGTTAGCTCAGCTCAATGAAGGCGATGGCATCCTAGACTTTGTGGGGCCGCTGGGAAGAGCGTCAGAGCTGGATGGCTTAAAGCGCGTGCTGTGCATAGGCGGCGGCGTGGGTGTGGCGCCTCTATATCCACAGATAAAGCATCTGTGGGAGCAAGGCACTTCCGTTGACGTGATCGTAGGCGCTAGGAGCAGGGAATACCTCATCCTCCAGGATGAGATAAAGGGCATATGCAATAACCTATATATAACTACCGACGACGGTTCGTACGGGCGCAAGGGATTTGTTTCGGACGTGCTGAAAGAACTGCTAGAGCAAGGGAACGAGTATGACAGGGTGATCGCCATTGGTCCCCTCATCATGATGAAGGTGGTATCCGGAATCACCAAACAGTATGATGTGCCTACCGTTGTAAGCATGAACCCCGTAATGGTGGATGGTACCGGCATGTGCGGGGGATGCCGCGTTACAGTGGGGGGCCAAGTCCGCTACGCCTGTGTGGATGGCCCGGATTTTGATGGGCACCTGGTGGATTTTGATGAGGCCATGAGGCGGCAGAGGATGTACCGGGAAGAGGAGGAACACATCTGCAAGCTGATGGACAAATTGACGGAGAAGGAGGGGCTGTAAGCTATGGCGATGAATTTAAAAAGGGTACCCATGCGAGAACAGGATCCAGAGGTAAGGCGCAGGAATTTCAATGAGGTAGCCCTAGGGTATAGCCTGGAAGAGGCCATAGAGGAGGCTAAAAGGTGTCTGCAATGTAAAAAGCCCATGTGCGTCGAGGGTTGCCCCGTAAATGTGAGGATCCCACAGTTCATCGCTGCTGTTGTTGATGGCAACATTGAGGAGGCGTTCAGGATCATACGCCAGACCAATAACCTGCCGGCCATATGCGGAAGGGTTTGCCCCCAGGAGACTCAGTGCGAGCAGAGGTGCGTGCTGGGCAAACGGGGAGAGCCTGTTGCCATAGGCAGGCTTGAGAGGTTTGTAGCCGATTATTGCATGGAAAAGGGCATAGATGATGAGGTGGATATAAGGCCCAATGGTAAGAAGGTGGCCATAGTAGGTGCTGGGCCTGCGGGATTAACCGCTGCTGCTGACCTGGCCAAGCTGGGGTATGACGTCACCATATTTGAGGCCTTTCATGAGCCGGGCGGCGTTTTGATATACGGTATACCCGAGTTCAGGCTCCCAAAAGCTCTGGTTAAGAAGGAGATAGAAGGGCTAAAGAAATTGGGCGTAAAGATCTTGACCAACGTCATAGTAGGAAAGTCTATCACCATAGACGAGCTGCTGGAAGAAGAAGGCTATAAGGCGGTGTTTATAGGGAGCGGTGCAGGACTACCAAAGTTCATGGGCATCCCGGGCGAAAACCTAAACGGCGTGTACTCGGCAAACGAGTTCTTAACCCGTATAAACCTCATGAAAGCCTATGATTTTCCCAATAGCCATACTCCCATAAAGCGGGGCAAGAGGGTAGCCGTGGTGGGCGGTGGAAACGTGGCAATGGACGCCGCCAGAAGCGCTTTGAGGCTGGGCGCGGATGAGGTCCACATAGTGTATAGGCGTTCAGAGGCCGAAATGCCTGCCAGGCTGGAAGAGATACATCATGCAAAGGAAGAGGGAATCATATTCGACGTGCTCACCAACCCGGTGGAGATACTGGGACAGGATGGATGGGTGAAGGGCTTGAAATGCGTAAGGATGGAATTGGGTGAGCCTGATGAATCAGGCCGCAGAAGGCCGGTGCCCGTTAAGGGTTCGGAGTTTGTGATGGATATGGATATCGTTATAATGGCCATAGGGACCAGCCCCAATCCGCTTATAGCTTCTACCACTCCGGGCTTGAATGTGCAAAAGTGGGGCGGCATCATAGCAGATGAGGAGACGGGTGCCACCAGCAAGGACAGGGTATATGCCGGAGGCGATGCCGTAACTGGTGCTGCCACGGTTATACTGGCCATGGGAGCTGGCAAAAAGGCTGCCAAGGCGATACATGAGCGGTTATCCAAGGAATAAATAAAAGTTTACACTTTATCGCCGTATTGAAAAAAACGGAGATAAAGTGTAAATTGTTTTTGGGTTTTTTCATTCCCAAAATCTATGGTTGAAGGTGATTGTGCTTTGGAGATCATACAGACCAGCTATGGGATAGTTTTAAAAGATGTGAACGACTTTTCGCCGGTTCATATATTTGAATGTGGACAGGCTTTCAGGTGGAACTGGGATGGTACGGGCTATGTAGGGATTGCGGGCGATAGGGTAATAAGGGTGTCGTACGATAGGGGCGATGTACTGCTGGAGAATGTTTCTATTGAAGATTATAGCTCGTTTTGGAAACGCTATTTTGACATGGACAGGGACTACGGGCAGGTGAAAGCTGCTTTGGCCCGCGATTCATTGCTTGAAAGGGCAATGGAGTATGGTTGGGGAATACGCATCTTAAATCAGGAACCATGGGAGGCGTTGATTTCCTTTATAATATCGGCCAATAACAATATACCCAGGATCAAAAAGATTATCGAAAACCTGGCGTTTAAGTTTGGTAAAAGGGCAGAGTGGAGGGGTAAGGACTTTTATGCATTCCCCCGTCCGGCTGACCTTGCCAGCGCCTCAGTTGAACAGCTCTTGGCCTGCGGATGTGGTTACAGAGCCGCCTATATAAAGAGAACGGCCGAGATGGTATGCAGCGGTGAGATACAGCTGGACCAAGTAGCAAATCTGCCCTATCATGAGGCTTATAAGGCGCTTATGGCCTGCCCGGGGGTTGGGCCTAAGGTAGCCGATTGCGTCCTCCTGTTTTCTATGGGCAAGACCGAGGCTTTTCCGGTGGATGTGTGGATCAAAAAGGTGATGCAGCATTTTTATCCAGAAAGTGCAGGTACCAATAGGGGAGTGAAGGAGTTTGCCTGGCAAAGGTTTGGCCATCTGGCGGGCTTTGCGCAGCAATATCTATTCTATTATGCCCGTGAACGCATGGAGTTACCTGGGTGATATCCGCTGCATAGCCGGGCAGTTTATCGTTTGCTGGAGGATGCGCGGTATGAGCTATGGTTTGCTTTCGGCTGTTACCCATGATCAAAATGATTTGCGGACTTGCATGCATATGATCTAAGATAGATTATAGTATAAAAAAGCGGGAGAGGTCGTATGAGGGTTGCTGTTGTGGATGGACAGGGTGGAGGAATGGGGAAGTATATAACCGAAAGGCTAAGGAAGGAGTTTGGCGAAGATATAGAGATACTGGCGCTGGGTACCAACGCCATGGCCACCGTTCAGATGCTCAAGGCGGGAGCTAATGAAGGGGCCACTGGTGAAAATGCCATAATATATAACGCCGATAAGGTGGATCTGATAATCGGTTCATTGGCGATAGTGCTGGCCAATTCCATGCTGGGGGAACTCACCCCGGCTATGGCGGCTGCCATAGCATCCAGCCCTGCACCAAAGTTGCTTTTACCCATACATAAGAGCAACGTTACCATCGTGGGGGTGGTAAGCGAGCCCATTCCCCATGCCATGGAAAAGGTGATCGAGTGGATAAAAAATCGAATGGAGAGTGAGGAAAATGTGTGAAGCGATGGTTTATTTGAAAGATGGTGACAAGGTAGAGCCTTATTTTGAAAACGTGGACAAGATCTTTGCACAGGAAGAGGGCCTCATTTTGGAAGACATATTTGGAGAGAAGAAGATTATAAAAGCCAGGTTAAAGGAGCTGCACCTGGTGGACCACAAGGTAATCATCGAAAGGATGAAATGACTTTTTGGCTGCCATTGGATTCGGCGCGGGATTTGAGGGAAAATAGGGTTGACAGAGGAATGCTAATTTTGATAGACTATCTTTTAATTACATGATTGGCTATAATATGAACTATGAAGGGAGTGTTAGCCATTAGCGGAAAAATTATCGGTGAGGGTTTGACTTTTGACGACGTACTGCTGGTTCCCCAGCGGTCGGAGGTTCTTCCAAAAGATGTGGACTTAAGGACTAGGCTTACCAAGACCATCACCCTTAATATTCCCCTCGCCAGCGCTGCTATGGACACAGTTACGGAGGCCAGGATGGCTATCGCCATAGCTAGGGAAGGCGGAATAGGAATCATTCACAAGAACATGTCCATAGAGCAGCAGGCCGAGCAAGTGGATAAGGTGAAGCGTTCCGAGCACGGCGTGATAGTGGATCCTTTCTACCTTTCGCCCGACCATTCGCTGTCCGATGCCATGGCCCTTATGGAGAAATATCACATTTCGGGCGTTCCCATCACCGAAAACGGCAAGCTGGTAGGCATAATTACCAATAGGGATATAAGATTTGAGACCGATTTCTCTAAGAAGATACGGGATGTGATGACATCCGAAAACTTAATTACGGCTCCTGAGGGTACAACCCTTGAGCAGGCCAAGGAAATACTCAGGAAATACAAGATAGAAAAGCTGCCCATAGTGGATGAAAAGGGTATGCTCAAGGGCTTGATAACCATCAAGGACATAGAAAAGGCCATCAAGTACCCCAATTCTGCTAAGGATAAAAACGGACGCCTTCTGGTGGGCGCTGCAGTCGGCGTTGCACGGGATACCATGGAGCGGGTAGAGGCTTTGGTGGCTGCCAAGGTGGACGTCATAACTGTGGATACCGCCCATGGCCATTCTGTAGGAGTTATCAATATGGTCAAGCAGATAAAGAAGAAGTATCCCGACCTACAGGTCATTGCCGGCAATGTGGCAACGGCTGAAGCAACCAGGGAGTTGATAGAAGCGGGTGCCGACTGCGTTAAAGTGGGCATAGGTCCTGGCTCCATATGTACTACTCGCGTCGTGGCGGGGGTAGGGGTGCCGCAGATCACGGCTGTAATGGAATGCGCTGAGGAAGCTGATAAATACGGCATACCCGTAATAGCCGATGGAGGAATCAAATATTCGGGTGACATCGTTAAGGCCATAGCTGCGGGAGCCAGCGTGGTGATGGTGGGCAACCTTTTGGCCGGTACCGAGGAGAGCCCCGGCGAGACGGAACTTTATCAGGGCAGGCGCTTTAAGGTGTACCGCGGCATGGGTTCCCTTGGCGCTATGGCTGCCGGCAGCAGCGACCGGTATTTCCAGGAAGACGCTAAAAAGCTGGTACCGGAGGGCGTTGAGGGGCGCGTACCCTTTAAAGGGCCGCTGGCCGATACGGTGTATCAACTCATGGGCGGTTTGAGGGCCGGAATGGGCTACTGCGGAGCGCGTAACATTGAAGAGTTGAGGAAAAACGCGAAGTTTATCAGGATTACCAACGCCGGGCTTAGGGAAAGCCATCCCCATGATATCTATATCACCAAGGAAGCGCCCAACTACAGCACCAACGTGTGAGGATTGTATGCTTTGCTATGCAGCAGACAGAGTAATTTTTTGATATTACTGCCTTGAAAGGGGAAGGAAATTATGGATGTAGAGCGCCTTAGGGCCGTACTGGAAGACGTCAAAGAAGGGCGTTGTACGGTGGATGAGGCTCTTGATTCCTTGAGGTATCTTCCGTTTGAAGACCTCGGTTTTGCCAAGGTGGATCACCACCGCCAGCTGCGAAACGGCTATCCCGAGGTAATATACTGCCAGGGTAAAAGGCCTGATCACGTTAAGGCCATTGTGGAGCGAATGATGTCCAGGGGCGACAGAAACATACTTGCCACACGGGCAAGCCATGAGGTGTATCAGGCCATTAAAGAGGTGACGCCTGATGCGGAGTATCACGAGATAGCCAGAATCGTCGTGGTGAAGAGGTGTGAGGTGCCCCTTACAAATGGTAAGATAGCCGTCGTGAGTGCAGGTACCTCCGATTTGCCGGTTGCCGAGGAAGCGGCTATCACTGCAGAGGTTTTGGGCAATAGGGTGGAAAGGGTGTACGATGTCGGTGTGGCAGGGCTCCACAGGCTGCTGGCTCATGTTAAAATCCTTAACCAAGCCAATGTGGTAATAGCGGTAGCTGGCATGGAGGGAGCGCTGGCCAGCGTGGTGGGAGGCCTTGTGGATAAACCCGTAATAGCCGTTCCCACCAGCGTGGGATATGGCGCCAACTTTGGCGGCTTGTCGGCGCTGCTTACAATGCTCAACAGCTGTGCCAGCGGTGTGGCGGTGGTCAATATAGACAACGGCTTCGGAGCGGGGTATATGGCCAGCTTGATAAATCGTCTGGCGCAGCAATCGTAGCGAAATTCGTCATACCGAGGGGTTCCTCGGTGTTTTTATATGCGGTGGTAAAATGGTTGTTTGAGTTTGCATTTGTAGGGTTAAAGGGTTTGGCCATGCCACCTTACAAGGTGATAAATTTTGGCATTTCCTGTTTTGCTGCCTTTTTGCTTGAAATTGATTCCAATGGAGTTATTAAGTAAAATTTGATATTCAAGATTTTTGGGGAGTAAACTTTATATAGCAAGAAGGGTGGCTGGCAAGTAAAGTTAAAAAAAGGAGGAATTGGCGTGAAAATACTGTACTTTGATTGCTTTTCTGGAATAAGCGGCGATATGACCTTGGGGGCGCTGCTGGATTTAGGATTGGATCAGCAGGCTTTTTTGAGCGAGCTTGATAAACTGGGGCTTAATAAGGAATATGAGATTTACATAAAAAAGGGCGTCAAAACAGGGATTACCGGATTGGATGTGACGGTTAGAATTCTTAATTCCCATGAGGAAGGCCATGATGTACACTGCCATCAGCATGTTCATGACGGCGCCCATTGCAAAGAAGAAGCTGCAGATGAGTTTTCACAGGCAAAAATCGATGATGTACATCAGCATGCTGATCATCACCATGCTGATCACCACCATGATGGAGAACATTCCCATGCACATAGTCATATCCATGTTCATTCCCATGATGGGGTCGGCGTTCAGAGGAATTTTCGCGAGATAAAAGAGCTGATTGAAAACAGCGAGTTGTCCCAAAGCGTTAAGGATACCGCTTTGAAGATATTTGAGAAGCTGGCCATGGCTGAAGGCAAGATCCACGGCATTTCCCCTGAACAGGTTCACTTTCACGAGGTGGGAGCAGTGGATTCCATCGTTGACATAGTTGGGACTGCCATTTGCATAGACATGCTAAAGCCGGACGTCATAATGGCTTCTCCCGTGAATGTGGGCGGGGGATTTGTAAAGTGCCAGCACGGCATATTTCCTGTGCCTGCACCTGCCACGCTGGAACTGCTGAAAGGCATACCCGTTTATTCCAAAAATGCTAGAGGTGAACTGGTCACTCCCACCGGTGCTGCCATACTTTCAACCCTATGCCAAGAGTTTGCGGAGTTTCCATCCATGGTCATAGAGAAAATAGGATACGGTCTGGGAAAGAGGGATTATGAGATGCCTAACTGCTTGAGGGTGTGCTGGGGTGAAACGTTAAAAAAATAGAATCTCCCGGGGAGGAGGTGAAGGTTATCGAAACAAACATCGATGATATGAGCGGTGAGCTTTTGGGCTTTTTGATGGAACGGCTGCTTCAGCACAACGCCCTCGATGTGTGGTATACCCCAATTTACATGAAGAAAAATCGCCCTGGCGTTAAAATAAGCGTGCTATGCCGTCCACAGGATCAGGACAAGCTGGAAGATATACTGCTTAAGGAGACCACCACGCTGGGAGTACGAAGCTACAGCACCTTCAGAAAGGCGTTGCAAAGGCAGTGGATAAAGGTAAGCACCCGGTACGGCGATATCCGTGTCAAGTTTGCCTACGGAGAAGGTGTATTCAAGGGATCTCCCGAATATGAGGATTGCAGGCTTGCGTCTATCGCCTATGGCGTTCCCCTAAAGGAGATATACGATGAAGCAATGCGGGAGTTTTCAAAACTGGATATAAAGCTAAAGTTTTAAAATCGAACGTTTGATATTTACCTTTTACAAACGTTCGATTTTTTATTGACATTAGATCCGGTTGCTGTTAATATAATACTATAAAAGCCGAATGATATTATCAAATATCGCAATAATGTACATATTTCGAGCCTCGTGGACTAAACTGCCTGATATTTTTAATAAAGCTTTTATGCGGTTTGTATTGACTTGATAGAAAGGAAAGGCTTTTAAGCAGCCTGAAAAGTTAGGTGGGGGGAGGAGTATGGATGCCTAAAGTTGGAATAGTTATGGGAAGCATATCCGATCTGGAAACGGTAAAGGGAGCTAAAAAGGTTTTGGAAAGCTTCGGAGTGGATGTGGAAATGCGGGTGCTTTCGGCTCATCGTACGCCCGTCGAAGCTGCCCGGTATGCTCAGGATGCCGAGGAAAACGGCGTCGAGGTATTGATAGCTGCTGCCGGAAAAGCAGCCCATTTGCCGGGGGTCTTGGCGGCTTATACCACTTTGCCGGTTATCGGTTTGCCCGTTAAATCTTCCACCCTGGACGGATTGGATTCGCTATTGTCCATAGTGCAGATGCCGTCGGGCGTACCGGTGGCAACGGTGGCCATCAACGGAAGCGAAAATGCGGCATTGCTGGCTATACAGATGCTGGCTTTGCGTTATGGTCACCTGGCAGATAAGCTGAAAGAATACAAACAACGCATGGCCCAGCAGGTACTTGAGCAGGATCAAAAACTTCAAAAGGAGGTTATGTGCTGTGACAAAGCTTGAGCAGCTTTATGAGGGCAAGGCCAAAAAGGTGTATGCCACCGATGATCCCAGCTACGTCATCGTAGAATACAAGGATGATGCCACGGCCTTTAATGGATTGAAGAGGGGTACTATTGTAGGCAAAGGCGTGGTCAACAACAAAGTTTCCAACCACCTGTTTCTGCTTCTCGAAAAGCACGGCATTCCCACCCATTACATACAAGAGCTGAGCGATAGGGAAACTCTTGTGAAAAAGGTCGAGATAATTCCCGTAGAGGTCATCGTGAGGAACAGGGCTGCGGGTAGCCTTTCGAAACGTTTGGGCCTTCCTGAGGGTGTGAGGCTTAAAACCCCTGTCCTTGAATACTGCTATAAGAATGATGAGCTAGGCGATCCAATGGTCAATGAATATCACATATATGCCATGGAATTGGCTACCAAAGAAGAGATGACTAAGATTGCTGACATGGCGCTTCGGGTAAATCAAATTTTATCGGATTATCTAAGGGACTTCAATGTAGAGCTCATTGACTTCAAGCTGGAGTTTGGCCGCTTTAACGGTGAGGTCATACTGGCCGACGAGATATCGCCCGATACCTGCCGTTTTTGGGATACCCGTACGGGAGAGAAGCTGGATAAGGACAGATTTAGAAGGGATCTGGGCAATGTTGAGGAGGCATATCAGGAGATACTCCATCGGCTCATGGGCAAATCGGCTGAATGACATGGGTTTGGTCTGATTAATGGCGATAGTATCCACCAATTAGGTTAGATAGAAGGATGATGAGAGATGCATCCCAGGGATTTTTTACTGTCAGACAAATTGAACGAGGAATGCGGCGTTTTTGGCATATTTGATCAGGATGGGCTGGCTGTCCAAGAGCTAACCTATTACGGGCTTTATGCCCTTCAGCACAGAGGGCAGGAGAGCGCCGGTATTGCAGTGGCCGACGGCCATGCCATACGCTATCATAAGGCCAGGGGCCTTGTGCCTGAGGTGTTTGATGGGGAGACGCTGGATGCGCTGCAGGGCGGTAAGATCGCCATAGGGCACGTGCGTTATCCCACCTATGGAGATACCAGCGTGTACAATGCTCAGCCCTTGGTCATCAAATACAAAAAGGGATTTTTGGCTTTGGCTCATAATGGGAGCCTAATAAATGCCGAGATGCTTCGTAGCGAGCTGGAAGAGGCAGGGGCTGTCTTTCAAACGTCGGTGGACAGCGAGGTCATAGCCAACCTCATTGCCAGGCAGATTGATGAAGGGCTGGAGACCGCCATACAGAATACCATGTCCAAGTTAAAAGGATCATATGCCCTGCTCTTGATGACCGAGGATAAGCTAATTGCAGTCAGGGATCCTTATGGGATGAGGCCTTTGGCTCTGGGGCGACTTGGCCATTCCTATGTGGTGGCATCTGAATCATGCGCTTTTGATGCGGTGGATGCCGAGTTTATAAGGGATATAAAGCCTGGCGAGATAATAATAATTTCGCAGGATGGTTTGAAAAGCATACAGACGCCCGTGCCCTTAAAATCCGGTCTGTGCGTATTTGAGTTCATCTATTTTGCCAGGACCGACAGCACCATAGACGGCATCAGCGTGTATGGGGCAAGGAAGGAAGCAGGAAAGATACTGGCGGTTGAGCATAGGGTTGATGCCGACCTGGTGATAGGGGTGCCCGATTCGGGGACTACCGCTGCCTTGGGCTATGCCGAAGGTTCGGGCATTCCTTTCGGCGAAGGGCTTATCAAAAACAGGTACGTGGGCAGAACTTTTATAAAGCCCAGCCAAGCTGTGCGCGAGCAGGGGGTAAGGATCAAGCTCAATGCTTTGAGAAAGATTGTAAAGGGCAAGCGAATAGTCATGATAGACGATTCCATAGTGAGGGGTACCACCAGCAAGAAGATAGTGGAAATGCTCAGGCTTGCCGGCGCTAGGGAGGTCCATATGCGCATAAGCTCGCCGCCGGTGCGATTCCCCTGCTATTTCGGCATTGATACGCCTACAAAGGAACACTTAATTGGCGCTAAATACAGCGTTGAGGAGATATGCCGTATAATAGGTGCGGATTCGCTGGGATACTTAAGCATCGATGGATTGCTTAAAACGGTGGAGGGCAGTGGCTGCGACTTCTGCCTTGGATGCTTTACTGGAGAATACCCAATAGCCGTGGAGTAAATGCCAAAGAGGATGGCGTTGGGATTATGGGTAAGCATAGGTAAAAGCATACTATGTGCATAGGATAGCATGTTATGTTAAATGTAGCGTTTTAAAACGTGTAAAGTGTGAAGAAATTATGCCTAGCTAAATAAATCGCGCAATCTGCCATTTAAGCTGTTGGACAGCTCAATGATATGCCTTTAGGACAGGCAGGAAATTAATGTGAACGATTAGTACTAAAGAAAGGGGTAACGGTATATGGGCTATACCTATAAGGATGCAGGGGTTGATGTCGAGGCTGGATATACAGCCGTCAGGCTTATGAAGGAATTCATAAAAAGGACTTATGACCAAAACGTCATAGGCGATATAGGCGGGTTTGGCGGCCTGTATTCCCTGGATTTGGAGGGCATGAAACAGCCTGTACTGGTGGCCGGGGCCGATGGTGTGGGGACCAAGCTGCAGCTTGCCTTTATAATGGATAAACACGATACCGTGGGTCAGGACTGCGTGGCCATGTGCGTAAATGACGTGGTATGCCACGGGGCCAAACCCTTATTCTTTCTCGACTACATAGCGACGGGCAGGCTGAAGCCCGAGAAGGTAGCGCAGGTAGTAAAGGGCATTGCAGAGGGGTGCATACAGGCCGGGTGTGCCCTCGTAGGCGGTGAGACCGCCGAGATGCCAGGGTTTTATAAGGATGAGGAATACGATATCGCCGGTTTTGCTGTGGGAATGGTAGATCGGTCAAAGATAATAGACGGGTCAACCGTACAAGAGGGCGATGTGCTCATTGGCCTAGCTTCCTCAGGGGTACATAGCAATGGCTATTCGCTGGTTAGAAGATTGGTAGTCCATGATAAATATCGTCTTGAGGAGAAATATGATGTGCTTGGGTGTACGGTGGGAGAGGAGCTTTTAAAGCCTACGCGTATATACGTAAAGGGCGTTCTGGGTATACTCAAAAGTTTCAAGGTAAAGGGTATTGCCCATATAACCGGTGGCGGGTTCATCGAAAATATTCCGCGGGTTTTGCCGAAAGGTCTCATAGCGCAGATCCAGCTGGGGAGCTGGCCTGTGCTGCCCATATTTGAGCTCATAAAGCGGTGGGGCAATATAGAGGACAGGGAGATGTTCAACACCTTTAACATGGGTATAGGCATGGTGCTGGTATGTAGCCCCCAAG
This sequence comes from Bacillota bacterium, assembly GCA_023622385.1. GTDB lineage: Bacteria > Bacillota > Clostridia > Caldicoprobacterales > Caldicoprobacteraceae > Caldicoprobacter. The sequence goes on from JAMNZI010000230.1 coordinate 12,642, forward strand.
ATGTGGATGGTGTCATCAGCCAGCTGAAAAGCGACGGTTACCCTTGCTATGCCATCGGAAGGATTGTGAAGGGAGCCGGCGGGGTGGTGTTTATCCGGTGACGCGTATAGGAGTGCTGATTTCGGGAAGCGGCACAAATCTTCAGGCGCTGATGGATGCCATTGACGCCGGGCGCATCCCCGGCGCTAAGATAGTGGTAGTCATATCCAATCGCAAATCGGCTTACGGCCTTGAAAGGGCAAAAGCCCACGGCATCCCAGCTGAATGCATATTGAAAAAGGACTTTGAGGATGAAGAGGCTTTTAACAGTGCGATTTTGGAACGACTTAAGTATTACGGCGTGGATCTGGTGGTGCTGGCTGGGTATTTGAGCATTTTATCCCCTGAGGTTGTGCGCTGTTACCCCAATCGCATAATCAACGTACATCCATCCCTTATTCCCGCATTTTGTGGCAAGGGATTTTATGGAGAGAGGGTTCACCGCGCGGTTTTGGATTACGGCGTAAAGATAACAGGTGCCACGGTGCACTTCGTGGATGAGGGTACCGATACCGGGCCCATAATACTTCAGCGTCCTGTTGAGGTGAAGGAAGACGATGATGTCCATTCCCTGGCTGCAAGGGTGTTGGAGGTGGAACACCAGCTTCTGCCCGAAGCGGTCAGGCTGTTTGTGGAAGGAAGGCTTGCGGTAGAAGGGCGCAAGGTAAGGATTTTGAAATAGCAGCCTGACTTAATGAGAAATAATGACAAGGGCGTTGAGAAAGGTCAATCTTGTTTATGGGGCCAAGTCAAAATATAAAACGAAAGCCACTTGGTAGCAAAAAATCGCTTGGCACTTTAAAAACAATATAGTCAAGGAGTGAAAAGCATATGAAGAGGCGTGCCATAGTCAGCGTGTCGGATAAAACCGGGATTGTGGAATTTGCCAGGGCAATGAGCGATATGGGGGTGGAGATAATATCCACAGGGGGAACGGCTAAGGTATTAGCCGAGTCCGGCGTTCCCGTGATAAACGTAAGCGATATCACGGGTTTTCCGGAATGCCTGGACGGTAGGGTGAAAACCCTGCACCCTGCCATTCATGCCGGAGTGCTTGCCGTAAGGAGCAACCAGCAGCACATGGAGCAGCTTGAGTCTCTGGGCATTCAGCCCATCGATTTCGTGGTCATCAACCTGTATCCTTTCAAGCAGACCATACTCAAAGGCCATGTGGAGCTTGGGGAAGCCATAGAGAATATAGATATCGGTGGGCCCACTCTGCTGAGGGCAGCTGCCAAGAACCATCAGGATGTAACGGTAGTTGTGGACCCGGCCGATTACCCTGTGGTGTTGGATGAGCTGCGCAGATATGGTGAAGTGTCTCGCGAAACCAAGTTTAAGCTGGCGGTCAAGGTCTTTGAGCACACGGCCCATTACGATGCGCTTATCGCCCAATACCTGAGAAGGCAGGTTAAGGATGCCGGTTTTCCCGAGCTGCTCACCCTTACTTACGAGAAAGTGCAGGATTTGCGTTACGGGGAAAACCCCCATCAGAAAGCGGTATTTTACAGGGAGGTACTGCCGGTACCCGGCAGCCTAACGGGGGCCAGGCAGCTCCATGGCAAGGAGCTTTCCTATAACAATATCAACGATGCCAACGGAGCTTTGGACCTTTTACGAGAGTTCGATGAACCCACCGTGGTGGCAGTGAAACACGCCAACCCCTGCGGCGTGGCCAGCGCTCCCACCATATACGAAGCTTACATGAAGGCATATCAGGCTGACCCCGTGTCCATATTCGGCGGGATTGTGGCGGCCAACCGCCAAATAGATGCGCAAACCGCTGCCGAGATAAACAAGATATTCATAGAGATCGTGATAGCTCCTTCCTATACCGATGAAGCTCTGGAAATATTGAAGAGGAAGAAGAACATTCGCATACTGCAGCTGGAGGACATTTCGGCAAAGCCCCCTAAAGGAATCTGGGATACCAGAAAGGTGCTGGGCGGTTTGCTGGTGCAGGACCTGGATACCGAGCTTTTGCCCGATATGTCGCAGCTTAAGGTGGTTACCGACAAAAAGCCCACAGATGCCGAGATGGAGGACCTCGTATTTGCCTGGAAGGTGGTAAAGCACACCAGATCCAATGGCATTGTCATAGCCAAGAATAAGCAGTCGTTGGGTATAGGCCCGGGCCAGGTCAACCGCATTTGGGCGGTGCAGCAGTCCATAGAGAGAAGCGGGGAAAAGGTGAAAGGTGCCGTCTTGGCTTCCGATGCGTTTTTCCCGTTCTCCGATTGCGTAGAGGCTGCAGCAAAGGCCGGCATTTCTGCCATAATACAGCCGGGAGGATCTATCAGGGATCAGGAATCCATAGATGCCTGCAACAAATATGGGATTTCCATGATATTTACCGGCATGAGGCATTTTAAACACTAACTGTGATGTTCACATGGGATAACATGTTGTTTATCAAGAGGGAGTCTATCCATTTGGTTAAATTGATGCTGCTTTATGGTTATGGTGGTCTATGACGACGCTGCATAAATGTAGTAACCAGGAATAAAATAAAGGCGCATTGGGCATAAAGCCCTTTTGCGCGTCGTAAAGGTTGCAATGCTAAATATGCGGATATGTATGGTGATAATGATAAGGGGGGTGAGCGGAATGAAGGTATTGGTTGTAGGCGGAGGGGGGCGCGAGCATGCGCTGGTATGGAAGATAAGCAAGAGTCCCAGGGTGTCCGAGATTTACTGCGCCCCGGGCAATGGCGGGATATCGGATTTGGCTGAATGCGTAAACATTTCGGCTACCGATGTTGAGGGAGTGGTACGCTTTGCAAAGCAAAACCGTATAGACTTGACGGTTGTGGCGCCGGACGATCCTCTGGCAATGGGAATGGTGGATGCCCTTCAGGCCGAAGGCCTAAAGGCCTTTGGGCCCACAAGGGACGCGGCCATGATAGAGAGCAGCAAGGTATTTGCCAAGAACCTGATGCACAAGTACGGTATCCCCACTGCTGGGTACAGGGTTTTTGAAAGTTATGATAAGGCAGTCGAATACGTGGAGCAAATCCAATATCCCGTTGTCATTAAAGCCGAGGGGCTTGCCCTGGGCAAAGGCGTTGTAATTGCCCAAGATTTCAATGAGGCCAGGGATACTTTGAAGGCCATGATGGTGGACAAGGCCTTTGGGCAAGCGGGTTTGCGGGTGGTCATTGAAGAGCACCTGACCGGCCCTGAGGTTTCGGTGCTCACCTTTACCGATGGCAAGACGGTCATACCCATGGTCAGCGCTCAGGACCACAAGAGGGCATACGATGGCGACCAAGGGCCAAACACCGGTGGCATGGGGGCTTTCTCGCCCAGCCGCGTATACACGCCCGATATAGCAAGAGAGGTGGAAGATAGCATAATATGGCCTACCATTAGGGCTATGGCAGAGGAGGGAAGGCGCTTCAAAGGGGTGCTGTATTTCGGCTTGATGCTTACCCCGCAGGGGCCCAAGGTTCTCGAGTACAACGCCAGGTTTGGAGATCCCGAGACCCAGGTGGTGCTACCCCGCCTTAAGACCGATATAGTGGATATATTTGAAGCGGTAATCGACGAACGGCTTGACGAGATAAATGTGGAATGGGAGGACAATGCGGCCGTCTGCGTGGTGTTGGCTTCGGGAGGTTATCCCGGGTCGTATAGGACGGGTTACGAGATTTCCGGCATGGAGGAAGTCTTGAAGGATCCCGATATGATGGTATTCCATGCAGGCACCAAGAAAATTGATGGAAAATACTATACGAGCGGAGGCAGGGTGCTGGGCGTAACGGCTACAGCAAGGGATTTGGATACAGCCATACAAATGGCTTACGGGAATGTGGAGAAGATACATTTTGAGAACATGCATTACCGCAGGGATATAGGGAGAAAGTGAGGCGGCCTCAAGTGCCGCTTTTTTCATTTCTTTCTCCTTCCCAAAATGTTTTTCCAACTTCAATGGTATCGGTAGCTAAAGCAATGTTCAATCTTCAAATAGTTTTATGTAAACTTATGCAAAATAGTTTATAAAAAAGCAAAAAGTACATATATCTAGCGGAGAAAACATTAACGCTCCTTTCCTAAAGGCTTGTCTTAAGGTTCGGATCTGTGACCCACCTTGCCAAAGTATATATAAATGGCAGGCTTGTGATGGAGCACAAAGGAGGTTTTATGCCTTTTGAAGCGGAGATAAACGAGTTGGTAGTTAGAGGGAAAAACAGGTTGACCGTAGCGGTTAATAAGGTTATAAAGTATGCCTATTGGTCTTGAATTGTGGTTGAGAAAATGATTAAATGAAATTAGAATTTTGCTTAGTCATGTGTAGTTGGTTGGAGGGTTATCTATGGAAGTCGGCTATGTTCAGGTTTATACCGGAGATGGAAAGGGCAAGACCACTGCTGCGCTGGGGCAAGGCTTGAGGGCAGTAGGTAGGGGGCTTAAAGTGGTGATGGTGCAGTTCCTTAAAGGTATTGAATCG
>JAMNZI010000114.1 GCA_023622385.1 Bacillota bacterium
CGCTGTGCCCGTCAAAAAACAAGCCAAAGAAAAATAGCAATCCCGTTTCTTCATGACTCTTGCATGAAAAGCTAGAAAAAGTAAGCACTGGCCTTTCGACCAGTGCTTACTTTAAAACAGAATGTTCAATCCTTGGTGCAGAAAACGCCATCATTTCGGTGCAGCTTACCCACGATACACAGCACAAAAAGCACCAATGATATGATCATGAGGCTTGTGAAAAAGGCACCGATCCCTACAAGGATGACTACAGATATAAATGCTGGGTTGAGCACTATAGAAAGGGCTGCCAGTGCGGAAATCAATGTTCCCAAAATGCCTGCCATCAAACAAGAAATATGGCGTTTGAGGCATTTTGATAAGACCTTTGATTCGGTGTACACCGCCAAAAACACCGCTATTACCAGGATGACCAAGGTCAAAACGGCCAATCCAAATGCAATCCATACAGCTGTTACAATATTGGGGATAAATCCCAACGCAAATAATATGCCAATGATTACCCCTATGGCTATGCTTGTAAGGACGCCAATAAACCCACAAGCCGTAGAATTATATTTTCCGTTATAGCTCACGGTAACTTCCCCCCTTTTTCAATAATACGTCGCATGCGTGACGTATATGCTAATATATCTATTCTTATATCTATTCTACTAGACCCAATTATGTTACAAAAATATATAAAAAAGTATATCTACATAAAATAAAAAACACGATACAGCGAACCTAAAACAACAGAGTAAGAACTTATAACAAAAGTTTAGAGAGGAGGCAGCAGCATACCCTTTTACCTGCTGGCATGAGATGAAACTGGACTATGATATGCATTACGGAACCTTTATATGCAGGCCCAACAGGTTTATCGCCCACGTAAATATATTAGGAGCAGAAGCGGTCTGCCACGTCCCCAATACCGGACGGCTCAAAGAGCTACTGTACCCTGGTGCAGAGGTGGCCGTTTCTTACCACGCTTCATCCAACCGGAAAACCAAATATGAATTACGGATGGTAAAAAAGAAGGGAAGCTGGGTGTCCATAGATTCCCAGCTTCCCAATGCCCTGGCCGTTGAGGCTATATCAGCCGGAACCATCAGCGAGCTGAGAGGCTACAGCGCCATAAATAGAGAAATAATCTACAACAGCAGCCGCTTTGACCTGCAGCTTATCGGAAAGGACATTTGCTTCGTTGAAGTAAAAGGGGTCACTTTAGAATTAGACGGCTGGAGCTACTTCCCCGACGCCCCTACACAGAGGGGCCGCAAACACATCGACGAGTTGATATGCGCAGCACAAAGCGGCCATCGCGCGGTTTTGCTTTTTGTGGTTCAGATAGAATATGCAAAAGGCTTTAGCCCCAATGCCCTTATGGACCTCGCATTTGCACAAAAGGTCAGAGAAGCCGCTGAGGCTGGAGTAGAGGTTTTAGCGTATAGATGTTCGGTATCACCATACGAAGTAAAAATCACAGAAAAAATACCTGTCAAAATATGAGCGAAGTAAAAGCTCCGAAATACTCCAACATCTCACAGCCACTTGACAAACCAGTCATACGCTTTTCTCCCTGATATCTGATGCTGGCCTTCAAAGAAGTCCTTATCCAGTCTCTCCCGCGCTCCCAAAATTTCATATATTCTCTCCAATTTAGAGAAAGCCTTTTCAGCAGCTGCTATGGGAAATATAGGGTCCAGAGTACCTGACTCGATAAGCAGAGGCCTTGGAGCGATGAGACCAATTATATCGGGCATTTCGGCATATTGGATTATTCCGGGTATAAAATTGTCTATACAATGGTATATGGACATTACGCTGTCCTTAAATGTATTTGCATAGCCGCTGATGACCGCAACCTTGATCCTCTCATCTATGGCGCTTGTGAAGGCGCACACCAATCCTCCCCCTGAGATGCCCATGCAGCCCACTCTGCCAGTATCGACTTCGCTGCGGGTTAAGAGGTAGTCTATGGTACGCATGACCTCATACACTCGTATCCCAGCCATTGTCTTACCCATCATCAACAAATTGGTCGATATCTTGTAGCAAGAACTTTCACCCTTATGCGCTTTACGCGCGTCCTCCTCAAGCGTCCTGTCACCAAACCCAAGCAGTTCGGGCGCTATGACTAAAAATCCCCTCTTTACCAGCTCCACAGCAAAATTCTTTTGATATCCAGCATCGCCGGTCTTTTCACTGCCATCGAAATTGAGTCCCACCACATCCTTACTTCCGTACCCATGGCCATGGCATGCTACAACAGCTGGCAGCCTTCCGGCTACATTTTTGGGGATCAATACATACGCCAACATCTCTAAATCTTCCATAGTGGTAAATGTCACCCGCTGTCTTATATAGCCATCAAGCTCTTTTTGTTCCACAATTCGAGGATTTAAGTCCACTTTTTCCTCCGGAAATCCGCCCAGGCATTCCACAAACACCTTCTTTAAATTATTACGCCATATCTCCCACTCAGATATGGTTTTAGCATTAAAGCTGTATTTGGGCCTGATAGAGCTGTACAACCGTTCCAGAAATTTATCAGGTCTCAACGCCATATTCTAACCTCCTTTCAGTCACCATAAATACGTCTAGTTATCTCTCAATTCTAGCCGATCAAATGCTAAATTAGCAAAGGCTAAAAATGCAGCTGATTCCAGAAACATCATAACTGCTGCCGCCAAACCCCCTATCCCCATGCTATCTGTTGCCATTCCTAGAGGTACCGCCACCGCTCCTGCTGGTAGAAGTATCACAATAAACCCTAGCCGCTTCACCACTGGCATAATTGACATAAGGTCTGTTTTAGAAAGCAAAACAAGTTGCAACAATAAAGAAGAATAATTCTGCAGAGTTACAACGCCCATTATAAATAGAATTGAAGCAATGATGTTTAACATGCCCGGTTTTATAAAAATTGAAAGAGGTACAATCATTGCAACAGCTCCTATAAATGTTTTTAATATAGTCACCGTACTAACCGCTACCAATTTTTTAATTCCATCACCCGGTATTATATATATGTACATCCTTTTAAGCTCCGAAACCACATCCGAAATTGTACTCGTCCCCAGCCAGACCCCGTAGGCATACATGAAGGCACCAACAAATATCAAATCTCTATCATTAAGGTCGTACGCTTCCAGGTGCTTTAAAGCAGTGTTTCCCCAATCATCAAGATTGTAAGCAAGGGCGATAAACTTCATGTGTTCCCACACCGTAAGGGTGGGATATATAGTGGTCATAACCGCATACCCTTATCTCACCTTCAGTTTTTCTTAAAAGGCCCATTATGGTTTTAAGCGTGGTACTTTTCCCGGCACCATTAGGCCCTATCAATCCCACTACTTCTCCTGGATACAGCTCAAACGAGATTCCATCCACCGCTTTTACTTTGCCTTGACTTCTCCCCGCCCTGGAAGGGGCGAGGATTCTTGACAGCTCCGAATTTCAGGCCGTCTTCCCTACTGGGTGGATATTCCACTCAATAGGGCAACACAGGTGTGGTGTGTATACCAGGCTTAATGAGCCTGTATACTTTCTGTATATGTTTATCGCTCCCACCCCATCCCTGTGATATCTAAAACCACAACTTTTGCATTCATAGTTCCTGTTCTCTGGCTTGTTTTTGCTACCACACACAGGACAACTCTGTGATGTCCCATTTTCTTTTATAAATTTGACTTCTATCCCCACAAGCTCGGCTTTCTCTTCTATCCTTCTTGCTACTCTTCTAAACATCCATTGATGGATTTTTTGATTCGGTACTTTCCCAT